>DUPH01000244.1 GCA_012838435.1 Lentisphaerota bacterium
CCCCACCAGCAGCCGCGTACGCGGTGCCGCACGCGCCACCGCCAAAACGCTCATAAAAAAGATCAGCGTCGAGATCGCGCATGGATTGAAACCGTCTAGCAAACCTCCCAAGGCCACCACCGAAAAGGTCAGTCCACTCGCCTTACGGCGCACCACCTCATCCGCCTCGTCTTCTGAGAGATCTGGTGCTTGCGGCATGCGCCATGCCGGATCCTGTCGCGCCTCTAACGCCGCATTCACGCGCTCCAGCAATTCGGCGGCGATCGCCTCATACCCCGAGAGAAACACCGTGTGATCCACCACGATCGACACCCGTCCGTTATCGTGATTGTCGCACCGTTCCTGATAGGCCACCAGCAGCGGGATCGTTTCCGCCTGCAACATATCATGCCGGACCAGTTCATACATCCCATCGAACAGCTCTTCCAGCTCCGGCAGCACTTCCTGCTCTACCCGCTCACATTCCGTGCAGCCCGTCGAGAAAAACAGATCCAGCCGCACCTGATCAGCGCTGCCAGCGCCGACAGCACTAGCGCAAACACTCAGCACAACACCGAGCACCAACGCCAAGCGCACGGTGCGCGGTTTTTTTGATGCAGAGACGCAGAGACGCAGAGTTTTAGTTTTAGTTTTCATCGTTATCGTCGCTTGTCCTGTAGGCGGCGTTTACACCGCTCCCTCTCGTGGCGTGGTCCCGACACTGCCGATCCTGCCGGTACTGCGGGTGCTGCTCTGCGCCCGCCTTGCACCAGGCTCCCTCTCGTGCCCACGCACCTCCGTGTGCGTGGGGCGCGCTAGCATTCCGCTAACGCCTTCAACATCAACGCTGACCATGTCATCACATTCACGAACTGATCCAGCCCAAACGACTCGTTCGGGCAGTGAATCTTATCCTCTTCACGGCCGAAGCCCACTAACAGCGGCGCTGCACCAGTGATCTGATGCAGACGCGCTACCACAGGGATCGACGCACCCGCCCAACGGAAGGTCGCGCCACGTGCGTCCATCTGCCCCAACACATCCGCCGCCAATCGGAAGACCGGCGAATTGAGCGGCAACCGGAACCCCTGCGCACCCGCGCACGCCTCCGAAATCGTCACCGTCATGCCGCGCGGACAATGCGCTTCGAGATGCTTACGCACCGCCGCGAATGTCTCCTCCGGCCGCTGATCCGGCACCAGCCGCGTACTGAGCTTCGCCACCGCCTTCGCCGGAATCACCGTCTTCGAGCCCGGTCCACCGTAGCCCGAGTGGATGCCGTTGATCTCAATCGTCGGCTCGAAACAGCCGCGCACCACCGCATCCAGCCCCTGTTCGCCACCTGCAGGCGGACAGCCGACTATGCTCGCGTACTGCTCGTCCGTCAGCATGCCTTGCCGCGCGATCGCCATCTCCTCCTCCGAGGGATGGTGCACACGGTCGCGGAATCCCTCCACGGCAATCGCTCCCTCCGCCGTATGCAACGAGGCGAGCAACGCCGCCATGCCCTGTGCCGGATTGGGTGCCACGCCACCGTGCTCCCCCGAGTGCAGATCGTAGGCGGGGCCGGTCAGCGTCACGGTAAAGTGCTGCACTCCGCGCAGACCTGCTACGATCGCAGGCTGATTATCCGGACCGCATGCTGTATCGCTTACCATCATTACATCGGCCTTTAGGCGCTGCTTCAAGATCGGCGCGAGGTCATTCAGCGCCGAGCTGCCGCTCTCCTCTTGCCCCTCCAGCACCAGCTTGATCGTCGGCAGGCTCTCGCCCGCTTCGATCAGCGCCTTCACGCCCTGCAGAAAACCGAACACCTGCCCCTTGTTATCTTGCGCGCCGCGCGCGTAGACACGGCCATCGATCAGTGTTGGCTCGAACGGCGGGGTCTGCCACTCATTCAACGGATCCTCCGGCTGCACATCATAGTGGCCGTAAAAGAGCACTGTCGGCGCATCCTCGCGTCCCGGCCGCTCCGCGATCAACACCGGCACCGGCAGACCGCGTCCCGGCGTCAGGATCTCCGCTTCAAAACCCAGCGGTTTCAGAAACTGCTTCAGCCACGCCGCCGCACGTGCGCAGTCGCCCAGCCGCTTGGGGTCTGCACCGACCGTCGGAATACGCAGCAATGCAAACCAGTCGTCGAGGATCGCCTGCCGGTGGGTTTCAAAATAATGGTTAACAAACGCCGCGTCGATCATGCTACTCCTTCGCGGACAGCGCCCGCGATTGGGTGTTAAGGCTGCGAGGTTTCATCCTGCGAGTGGCACAGCCACACCAGAAACCAGAAACCCCTTCCGTGTCCTTCATGCCTTCGTGTGAGAATTTCGTCGCGGGCCGCACCCGCGAATAAAAAAACCGCTCACTTCACGCCAAGGCGAAAGTCAGCGGTTCAAAAATGGAGGTGCGAAGCGGAATTGAACCGCTGTTCGAGGTTTTGCAGACCTCTGCCTAACCACTCGGCCATCGCACCTTTGGATAAAAGGCTACTTCTTCATCCCGGCGCGCAAACGCTCTTTGATTCGCTTTTTGCGAGCGATACGACGCTGGCGCTTCGCACGCTTTCTTAGTTGTTGTCCCATAACGAGGGCGCAATTTATCAAAGCCCCCCGCGACTGTCAACCGGAAGTTGGTTTTTCTGACGCAATCGGTTAGTGACAGGGGAGTGCGAAGGTCATGCGTTTCAAGGTTCCATTGCGCCACCATCGATATCGCTATCGGTATCGGGATCGGTATCGCCGCCATCATTACACTTGCCGCTGCGAGCCACTGCGTGGGCGCAACAGTCGATTTCGATCCCGATAGCGATCCCGATCCCGATTTGGATGAAACCATGAAACCATGAAACCATGAAACCAGAAACCAGAAACCAGAAACCTTGAAACCTTGAAACCAGAAACCAGAAACCTTGAAACCTTGAAACCTTGAAACCAGAAACCAAAGAGAGTTGAAGGTTCAACTGTTCTTTTTAGGATAAAACCCCACGGCCATACCCTGTTATTCACTCTTCGCCATTCACCGTTGCTCTCTATAGAAACGCATGACCTCGGCATATCTCCCAGTGCCGATCAATTGAAAAAAACGTAAAACGCAAAAAACGCGCTTGCAGAGACGCACCGTAAATGCTACAGTTGCCGCCATCTAAGGGACTTGGTCGGTTGAGGCCAATGGGGGTTCGGTTTGACGAGACGAATTTTTTTTAAAATCCCCGTTGACACGTCCAAGTCAGAATGGTAAAGTCTGAACGTTTTTGGAGTCACTAGCGATGTTTAGGAATCGTGTGGTGAC
>DUPH01000245.1 GCA_012838435.1 Lentisphaerota bacterium
ATGAAGAATTTTCGATGGAACGTGTTGGTTGCCTGTCTGACCGCAGCAGTGGCGACGATACAGAATGCGCGCGCTACGACGGAAGCTGAAGGCTTGGCCGCGATCCGTGCGCAAGCAACACAAGGGGTGATTGCGGTTCAGCCCTGGGCGCAACTCATGGGGGCGGGGCGCTTGGGTGTGGGGTGGATGACATCACAACCGGCTGATGGCGTCGTCGAGTGGACGCAAACTTTCGAGACCGGCCAACCGGTCGTCTGGCAAGAAGCCTGGTTTTCCGAAGACGGTCTGCGGCAGGCCAACGGCACTGCACAGCGCGCGGTCATCGAAGGTTACGATCCGACGCGCCCGATCCGCTTTCGCGCTCGCTCACGTGCGATTTCCTCGTTCAAGCCATACAAGGTGATCTTCGATGAGCCCGTGCGTTCACAGGAGCGTTTTCTGCCGGCGATGGCCCGCCCGAACGGTGCGGTGTCGTTTATCGTCTTCAATGACATTCACAATCGCACGTCACTCTATCAGCCGTTGCTGAACCAAGCTGGCGCACCGATCGATTTCGCTATTCTGAACGGCGACGTGCTGCAGGACCCGCAGAGCGAGGCGGAGATCGTCCAACATCTTTTGCAACCGATGGCTTGGTTCACGGCGCGCGGGATTCCCTGTTTTTTCCTGCGCGGCAACCACGAGACGCGGGGGGCTGCGGCACGCATGCTGAAGAGCTATCTGACTCTGCCGGACAACCGCTACTACACGGCCATGACCTTCGGTGCCGCACGTGTGGTGCTGCTCGATTGCGGCGAGGACAAACCTGATGCCAACGTGGAGTACAGCGGACTGGTGGACTTCGACCGCTACATGGAGGAGCAGATCGACTGGTTTGCGCGCGAGATCGAGACGCCGGCCTTCCGTAAGGCAGCGTGGCGGCTCGTGGTTGTACACATCCCGCCGGACTGGCGCGTGCCGCAAGAGAAGCTCTGGCACGGGGCGCGACGCATGCGCGAGCGTTTCGCGCCGCTGTTTGACAAAGGCCGCGTCGATGCCGTTATCAGTGGACACAACCACAGACCTGAACTGGTCGAGCCTTGCCCGGATACCGCGCGCGGTTTCCGCTGGCCGGTCTTCATCGGCGGTGCCCATCCGCTGGAGAAGGCGACCGTCATCCGCGTTGATGCCGATGCACGTAGTTTGGCGATCCGTTGTATCCGCTCTGATGGCACGATTCACGCTGAGCGGCAGTGGTCGCGTTGAACATGAAGTTAACGGGTAGGATTTAGTCGAAAACAGGAATCATGAAGGAGAAACACCGAATGAAGAAACATGCAGTTGTCATGGGATGGGGCGTGCTGGCGGCGACGTTGACGTTGGCGCAAGATCAAAACCCGGCGATGAGTGATGCCTACTGGAAGATCTGGAACCCAGAGGCTCAACGCGAGATCGACCGCCGCATCGACCAGCATCGCAAGGCGGATGCAACCCTCACGCTACCCGGCGTGCCGGCCGGTGCAGAGGTCAAGGTCGAGCAGATATCGCACGCGTTTATCTTCGGTGCGCATATCTTCAACTTTGACCAACTCGGTTCGGACGAATGCAACCGCAAATACAAAGAGCTATACGGCACGCTGTTCAACTCGGCGACGCTCGCATTCTACTGGAAAAAATTTGAGCTAGAGCCCGGTAAACCCCGTTTCCAAGCGGAGGAGCGCGACTCTGCGGCCTATTGGAGCGCCAGCAAAGATCCGAAGAATGAGACCCACTGGCGTCGTCCGGCGGCCGAGCCCGTGATCGCATTCTGCGAGAGCAAAGGCATCCGTATGCACGGCCACCCGATCATCTGGGGCAACCGCAGATGGCACCACCCGGAGTGGCTGTTCGAAAAATTCTGCCCGGCTGACGAAAAGGAGAAAATCCAGAAGCTCGGAAAAGAAGGACTGGCCAAGCTGACCCCCGCGCAGATCGCCGAGCAGATCCCGGTCTACACGCGTGAGATGAAGCGCCTGTTCGAAAAGCGTGCGGCAGAACTAGCGCAGCGCTATCAGGGCCGCATCCACAGTTGGGACGTGGTCAATGAAAGCGCGACCGATTTCAGCCGGGGCCTGATGGTGCCGGGCGATGCGATCTGCAAAAGCCATTACGGGTTGATGCCGGGGGATTACACATGGCAGGCGTTCCAGACCGTCGGCGCGATCTTCCCGAAAAACGTGATGCTCAACATCAACGACTATCTGAACAACGAGGCCTACACGCGCCAAGTCAACGATCTGCGCGCGCGCGGCTGTCGGATCGACATCATGGGTACGCAGATGCACCTGTTCAATCCAGAGGCCTGTCTGAAACTGGCCGACGGCCAGCCCATCGGCATGCCGATCAACACACCGCAACAGATCTGGGACACGATGGGTACGCTGGCCAAGGCCGGTCTGCCGCTGCACTTGAGTGAGATCACCATCACCTCGCCCAATAACGACGCGCGCGGCATGCAGATCCAAGCGGTGCTTACGCGCAACCTTTACCGCACCTGGTTCAGCGTGGAACCGATGATGGGGATTACTTGGTGGAACGTGGTGGATGATTGCGGCGCACCGGGCGAGCCCTCGGTTTCCGGCCTGTTCACGCGCAACATGGAGCCCAAGCCGGCCTTCCACGCGCTGAACAAGCTGATCAACGACGAATGGAAGACGCGCCTGACGCTCAAGGCCGACGCGAATGGCAAGGTCGCCTTCCGCGGCTTCAAAGGCACCTATCGCGTGAGTTGGAAAGATGCCGCCGGCGCCGCAAAGCAAGCCGAATTCAAGCTCACAAAAGACGGCGACGGCCTCTGAGTGGAGTTGACAGGTAGGATTTAGGAGTTAAGAATTAGGAAAACTCCTAAATCCTAAATCCCAAATCCTAAATGCTTTCCGCGCGTAGTGCGGAAGCGGAATCGCTGTCCAGATAGAGCGCGCATCCCTGGTGGCGTTGCAGGATCGAGGCCGGACAGAGCGGCGTGATTGGCCCTTCCACGGCCCCTTTGACGGCTGCGGCCTTGCGCGCATCCGGCACGGTGCAGACGATGCGGTGGCTCTTCATGATCTGCGGGATGGACATCGAGATCGCCTGTGTGGGCACCTCATCCAGCGTCGCGAACCAGCCCTCGCCCACCTGTTGGCGGCGGCAGGCTTCGTCCAGTGTTACAACCAGATACGCCGCATCGGTCTCGAAATCGGCCGGCGGGTCATTGAAGGCCAGATGGCCGTTCTCGCCGATTCCTATGCACGCGACATCAATCGGCGCGGCGTCGACCAACTGTCTCAGTCGCTCGCACTCCGCCTCAAGATCCGCCGCCTCGCCATCGACCTCGACAAAGGCACGCAACGGGGTCGGTAGCGCGCCGACAAGGCGCTCACGCAGATAAGCGCGGAAACTGGCGCGATGCGTAACCGGCAGTCCCGCGTACTCATCCAAATGAAACGCCGTGACCTGCGACCAATCGATATCAGGCGTCTGCGTCAATGCTTGCAGGAAGCCGAATTGACTGGCACCGGTTGCCACGATTAAGCGCGCCTCACCGCGCTCGGCCAGTGCCTGTCTGAGCACTGCCGCCGCATCGGCGGCGGCAGCGCGTGCCATCTCTTCAGAACTCTTTAAAACATGAACTCTCATTCAATCGTCCTTGCGACCACCCAAGGTCTTGTCGGCCATGAAGAGAGCACTCTTTGATCCAGCACTCATCTCAAGCATCCAGATCACATCCGACGCGCTAGCCTCTTCCTCCACCTGCTCGTCGATGAACCAGCGCAGCATGCTTTGTGTGGCATAGTCTTTCTCGGCGATTGCGAGGGCATTGATCTCATTGATCCAAGCGGTGACCTGCTTCTCGTGGTCGAGCACCTCCTTGAAAATCGCCAGCAGGTCTTTCCATTCGGTCTTCGGCATATCCATCGCGGCCAACTTGACCTTGGCACCCCGGTCCTGCAGGTATGCAGAGAACTTCATCGCATGCTCCTGCTCCTCCTCGAACTGCAAGGTGAGCCAGTGTGCCGCACCCTTAAATCCTTTGTCCATCGCGTCATTCGCCATGGCGAGATAGAGGAAGGCTGAGTAAAATTCACGGTTGATCTGGTCGTTGATTGCCTGGGTCATTTTTTCACTGATCATGGTCTTTTCTCCTTTTCACAATTTTCTCGGGCACTCCCCGCAGAAGTCCCACGAGTACTTCCGAGTACTTCCAAGGTACCAAGTTCCTGATGGGCTGTCACTCCGCAATTGTTTTCTCTCACAGAGGGGGCGCGCTGTGCGCGAAGTAGGATTTAGGATTTAGGAGTTGCACTGCTCGGTTTTTTAATCCACAGATGGCACAACAGATTACACAGATTTTTTTGGGGGAGGGCTGCGGTCCTGCCACAGCGCCAGATGCCAGGCATTCATCAGGCGGCGTGTCACTCCGCCCACGGGCAAGATGCCCGTGCCACACCTGCGGGATCGGCAGCGCGGCTCGTGGGGACACTCGCCCTCCAGGCTTCGCGCCTTCGCGTGAAACAACCGAGCAGCGCTTTTACTCTCACGGTTGCGAGCCACTGCGTGGTCGCAACAAAGAGGTTGACTTGTCAAGTCACGGCTCCAGGTTAACACTTGGTTCTTGATGGTTGGTTGAACATTGATGTGCTTCCCTTCAAGGGGTGCGCCCCCCCCGGGGGGGGCGGCGGCCGCCGACCTCATGCAACTTTTTTCATCGTCTCCTCACGGAACGCCGCCGGCGTCTTGAAGCCACACTTCTCGTGCAGCCTGCGCGTGTTGTAGATCCGGATCGCCTCTTTGATCGCCTTGATCGCTTCCTTCTTCGTCTTGAAGTGCGTGTTGAGGAAATACTCATGCTTGAGAATGCCGTTCAGGCGCTCCGCCATCGCATTCTCGTAGCAGTGGAGTTCTTCCGTCATGCTGGACCGCCAGCCGAGCTTCTCGAGCGCCTCGCGGTAGGCGTGCGAAGCGTACTGGCAGCCGCGGTCGGAGTGCGCCACGGGTTTCGCTCCCGGCTTCAGCGCACGGCTCGCCATCTCCAGCGCGGCCAGGGGGCCCTCGGCCTTCAGCGAGTCGCAGACCGCCCAGCCGACGATGTCGCGCACGAACATGTCCATCATCAGTGAAAGGAACAGGAACCCCTCTTCCGTGTAGATGTACGTGATGTCCGAGCACACCGCCTGATCGGGAGCATTGATCTCCATGTCCTTGACCAGATTCGGCGAAGGCGCCAGAGACTTGTCCTGCCGCGTCGTCTTGCAGCTGTATTTCTTGCGTTTCGGCACCATCATGCCGTTCTCCTTCATCAGCTTGTAGAAGCTGTTGACGCCCATCGAGATCCCCGCCTCGGCCATTTCCGGCCGGATGGCGAAAAGCACTTTCTTACAGCCGGCCATCGGGTTGACAATGCGTTCGCGACGGGCCAGCAGAAGAATGACGTCTTCCCGCCCGACGCGCTTCTCGCGCGCCTTGCGGCCCTTGTAGTAGGCGACCGTGCTCTTTCCACATCTGGCGCAAAGCCTCGTCACTGGCAGGCCATCCCGCTCGTGGGTGTCGTGGGCGGCATCCCACCATTCTTTTTTTTTAGATCTTCGACGGTCGTCCCGGCCCGCCGGCAGGCGATCCGAAGAAACGCCTGGTTCAGCCTGTTGTCGAGCACCTCGTCCGCGAGGCTCTGCTTGAGGCGGAGGTTCTCCGCCTCGAGCTCCTTGATCCGATCCAATTCCGTCCGTGTCTTCACGTAAACGAGCCTTCCTTTCAGATGTTCGAAGCCGAGCTTGTGCATCCAGTTGTAGACCGACATCTCCGAAATTCCATATGCCTTGGCGGCCTCCTGAACTGACTTCCATTTTGCATCCCTCAGCTCCTCCATTACCTTGAGTTTGAACGCTTCACTGTACCTCATTCTGTCCTTCATTGCTACCCGCTTTCTTCTTAGACTTCAAGAAGAAAGTGTAAACCTATCGTAAAGCCGGACA
>DUPH01000246.1 GCA_012838435.1 Lentisphaerota bacterium
ATCCTGCCCGTGCATCACAAAAATGTGGCGTGAATGGCATATTTTTTCTATGCTTGACGGTGTATGAAACGGGTGAAGAAGCTAATCACTAGCTAGAAGACCCTCACGGGAGCAGCCGTGATGTATGGAGGCGTAAGGATGAAGATGGATATTGTTACACGTCGGTGCTTGACTGCGGTTATCGCGGCGATCTGCATGAACGCGAACGCCACGCTCGTCTGTGACGGCTTCGACACGGCACACAACTTTCTGACGGACGGTGTGACCGGGACGATCTGGGACGGCTTTCTCGTCAACTTCACCAACGGCAACACGGTCGTCACACTTGCGGACGCGAACACCAGTTCAGAGCAATGCCTGACCTTCCAGTCGGCCAAGGGCAGATGGGAGCATGGTAACGCCGACGGCATCCTGCTTTTCAAGATGGCTACCGGTGATTTTGACGCCCAGGTACGGGTTGTCAGCATGAACAACGTGCAGTGGCACGATGCGGGGCTCATGGCGCGTGTGCCGGAACCGGACGATGCGGGGCCCGGCGAAGATTGGGTCACCATCAAACATGCAGCGTTTAGCAATCAAAACGGCCATCGTAGCGTCGACAACGGCGTGACCGCACAAAGGAGGCCGCCGGTCTGCAACCCTGGTTGCGCCTGATCCGCAGTGGTAATCTCTTTACCACTTATCGCAGCCAAGATGGCGTGACGTGGACGCTGGTCGGCGAATCCGTGCGCAACGACATGGACGGACTGGCCGTTCAGGTCGGCATCTGGCACGCCACCTTCAGTGACAACTCAGGCACCGCCGTGTTCGACAACTTCACGCTGCGGAGCCCCACAATCTGGCTCAGCGCTACCAACAGCAGTTGGGCCAGTGCCGCCGACTGGAGTCTGGGCGTGCCAAGCGGACAAGGCGATTGGGCGATCCTACCCAGCAACTTTATTGGAAGCGCCGCCATCACACTGGACGGCGACCGCCTCCTGGGGCGCCTCGCCATCGACAGCCCCGCGCTGTATAAAATTGATCCCGGTGCCCTCACACCCGACGCCGTCCTCGCTCTGGATGACACCGCCGCAGGCGCTCCAGTACAGCCCAGTATTGCTGTTCTGCGCGGCAACCACGCCATCAACGTGCCGGTCGTCCTGTCGAACGGGGTCAACGCATCCGTGTCGCTCAACACCGGCCTGACCCTCAACAAGAGTGTGTACGGCACCGGCTCTCTGATCAAAAGCGGCGCAGGCTCGTTAATTCTCGCCTCCACCAATCGGTATGACGGCGACACCGTGGTCAACGGCGGCTTACTCAAACTCGTGCCCCTGCCGGACGGCACGCAGGCATACTACACCTTCGATGATCCAAACCATCTGGGCGCGGACAGTAGCGCGCGCGACAACCACCTTGTCGCCGGCACCGGTTCGCCAACTTACTCCGACGCCGGTGTTTTCGGCGGTGCCCTCTACGTGAACGGTTCAAGCACATTGATCCGTCAAACATTCCCGGCCGGTGTGCCGACGGGGAGCACGCCCTACACCATCGCGCTTTGGATGCGCGACGACGGCTCGCCGAACACCGGCGGCTTCTGCGGCTGGGGCAACAACGCCAACAACCAGTGCAACAACCTCCGCCTTGCAGGCGCACACGGTCTCAAAAATTACTGGTATGCCAACGACTTTGAGGTAAGTGGCCTCAGCACCAACCTCAAAGATGGTGAGTGGCACCACATCGCCGTCACATGGGATGGCTTGACTCAGACCATGTATGTGGACGGGGTGCCGGTCAGAACCACGTCCCGTACCGGACTGAATGCGCAGGGTATCAATTTCGTGGTCGGCAAGACCACCAGCGATGTCGGTTTCAAAGGATACATCGACAATCTCCTCATTGCCGACCGAGCCTTCACTGCGGCGGGGATTGTGGCGATCATGCAGACCCTGATGCACAGCGGCAGCAACGGCCTGTTGCCACCGGAGGGTGCCCTGCATCTCGCTACCGGCGGTGTGCTTGATCTCAACGGCGCTGATCAATCGTTCAGCAGCCTGAACGGCGTGGGACGCGTCATGAACAGCTCGCCCGCTGCGGTCACTCTCACCGTCGGCAGTGGCAACACTGACTGTACCTTTGGCGGCACGATCGATGGACCGGTCACACTCGCCAAAATCGGCTCCGGCAGCCTGGCGCTGTCGGGCATCAACGGCCATCAGGGCGGTACGACTGTCGCGGCCGGCACGCTGGTGCTCACCTCGCCCTCCATCGAATCGCTCTTGGCGACGAGCCACGCTTGGTTTGACGCGGCGGACTCCGCCACGCTCACCACTAATGCGGCCGGACAGGTCACATTGTGGGCAAACAAAGGGGCGGCTGGTGCCGCGCTGGATGCGGAGCAGATTGTACCCGGTGCGGGCCCCACGGTGACCCAAAACGCATTGAACGGCCTGCCGGTACTCTCGGTTGACGGCACCACGTCCTTGAAAACCAAAACCAATCTCGGCATTGCCGGCGCGGCCAACCGGACGCTTTTCGCCGTCGGCAACCGTCGCAACAACAGCTCGAATTTCATCGCGCATGTTGGCGGAAATACCGATAGAACCGCCTTCGGCCTGGCCAGCCAGCGGGAGCTTTTCTTCGCCTACACATGGGGCCCCAAAAACGACATGACCTTCCCCGCGCGGCCGAACGGAGTCGCTGAACTGTATGACTTCGTGATCGATAACGGTACGGCCACCGCCACTGTGATCGGTCCCGACACGTTCCTCAGTAAATCCATCACCCTGACGCCCAACACGACCGACACGCCGATGACGCTCGGCTCGCGTTTCACGGCGACGTGTTGGGGCGATGTCGCCGAAGTGATCCTCTTCAACCGCGCGCTCACACCGCCTGAGATGATGGGTGTGAGCGCCTATCTGCGTGCGAAGTGGCTGATCAGCGGCGCACAGCCTATGCTGTCGGCGGGCAACTTTGATGTGGCAGCCGGTGCCTTCGTGGACTTGGACGAGACCGCACAGACCATAACCAACTTAAGCGGCGATGGGTGTGTCTCCAACGGCACACTCACCGTAAACGGTCTGCTGACACCGGGCGGCATTGACACGCTGGGCACGTTGACCCTTGCGACTGACACCGTCTTGGATGGCGCGACGTTGCTGTTCGACGCCACTCCCGACGGCGCGTGCGACCGACTCGTCGTGCAAGGCAGCCTGTCGTTTGTCCAAGCCACACTCACCTTCCAGAACGAAGAAGCGCTCGTCCCTGGCAAACGCTACCTGATTGCAACCTTCCCGCCCGGTATGCTGTCCGGCTCTCTGACACCCATTTTCACAACAGCCAACAAATGGACGCTTAGCGCCAACGCCGAAACAGGAGAGCTTTCGCTGATCAGCCGTGGCCTCCTGTTCATACTCAAATAAGGAGTCTCGTCTAATGAAAAAAGTACTCGCCGTTTGTGCGCTCAGCGTAACCGTCTGCTGGGGCACCGCGACCCCGGATTACCCCTATCAGCCCGTGCCGCTCAATCAAGTTGTGATTCGCGAAGGCTTCTGGCTACCGCGCTTCGAAACCAACCGTCTGGTCACGGTCTGGGCAGACTTCCGCAAGAGCGAGGAAACCGGACGCATCTCCAACTTCGCGCGCGCCGGGAAGTTGGAAGAAGGCCCCTTCCGCGGTATTCCCTTTGACGACTCAGACGTCTTCAAAATCGTGGAGGGCGCGGCCTATACACTCGCGCCCCATCCCGACCCCAAACTGGACACCTATCTGGACGGACTGATTGCCAAGATGGCCGCCGCTCAGGAGCCCGACGGCTATCTCTACACCGCACGCACATTGGGCTTCACAAACGGCATGACCGGCCCGACGCGCTGGAGCAATCTGGCCCACGGCCACGAACTCTATAACGTCGGCCATATGTATGAGGCAGCGGTTGCCCTCTTCACCGTCACCGGCAAGCGCGCACTGCTCGATGTAGCCCGTAAAAACGCTGACCTGATCGATAAAACCTTTGGTCCCGCCCCCGACCAGATCAAGGGTGTGCCGGGCCATCAGGAGATTGAAATCGGCCTCTGCAAACTCTACCGTGCCACGGGAGAGACGCGCTATCTCAACCTCGCAAAATTCTTCATCGACATGCGCGGGCGCAGCGATCTGCGCGGCAAGGTCTTCGGCCCCTACTGCCAAGACCACATCCCCGTTGTCCAACAGACGGAAGCCGTCGGCCATGCGGTCCGCGCCGGTTATCTTTACACCGGCATGGCGGATGTCGCCGCACTGACCGGCGATCGCGCTCTGATTGCCGCCATTGACGCGCTTTGGGAGAATGTCGTTTCAAAAAAGATGCACCTCACGGGCGGCATCGGCGCGCGCCGCAGCGGCGAAGCGTTCGGCGACAACTACGAACTGCCGAATGAAACGGCCTATCTGGAGACTTGCGCCGCCATCGCCAACGCCCTCTGGAACCAGCGCATGTTCCTGCTGCACGGCGACGCCAAATATATCGACGTCTTGGAACGCGTGATCTACAACGGTTTCCTCTCCGGCATCTCAATCAGCGGCGACGAATTCTTCTATCCCAACCCGCTGGCCAGTCGCGGCGGTTATGCCCGCTCCAAGTGGTTCGGCTGCTCCTGTTGTCCCGTGAACGTCGTGCGCTTCATCCCGCAGATCGCTTCGTTTACCTACGCTCAACGCGACGAGACGGTTTACGTGAATCTCTTCGTCGCCAGCCAAGCCGCGCTCAAAACACCCGTCGGCACCGTCACCTTGATCCAGACGACCGACTACCCTTGGAACGGTCACGTGCGTATCGAGGTGAAGCCGGACAAGGAGCGTCTCACGTTCCCGCTCAAGATCCGTATTCCCGGTTGGGCCATCGGCACGCCGGTACCCTCCGACCTCTATGTGCAAACCGAGCCCGGCTCGCTCAAAGATATCTCCGTTGCAGTCAACGGGCAGTCGGTGCCGATCACGCTTGATCGCGGGTATCTGACGCTCGGACGTGAATGGCGCACCGGTGATACCGTCACGTTGACTTTCCCGATGCCTGTCCGCCGTATCCGCTGCCATCAGGCTGCCACCGCCAACCGCGGGCGGCTGGCGGTGGAGCGCGGTCCACTGGTTTACTGCGCCGAAGCCGCCGACAATGACGGACGCGTATTAAATTTAGCGCTCGCGCCGGACACTGCGTTTCGTGAAGGCACTGTGGAGGTGCTGGGGCATCGGCTCGTCTCACTCACGGCCGATGCGCGCGCGGTTAGCGCAGACCTGCGCGGGAAGCGTTCGTCGCGGCCAGTCACCGCCACACTGATCCCCTACTTCGCTTGGTGCCACCGTGGTGCCGGCGAGATGCAGGTCTGGTTCCCGACCGATGACGAACACGCCGAGCCCGGCAGCGACCTTGCCTTCACTGCGTCGCATTGCTATGAGAACGACACCCTCGCTGCGCTCAATGACGGCTTGCTGCCGAAGTCCTCGAACGACCACAGCATCCCCCGCATGACTTGGTGGCCGCGCAAAGGCACACCGGAGTGGCTGCATGTCGATCTGGGACGTCCGGAAACACTGAAAGGATGCTCAGTATATTGGTTCGATGACACCGGTCGCGGCCAATGCCGTCTACCGGCCTCTTGGACAATCCAGATTCCCGACGGACAGGGCGGCTGGCAGGATATTCCCGCCACCTATCCCGTGGCCAAAGACAAGCTGTGCGAGGCGCGTTTCACTACACCGGTGACTGCGCGTGCCTTGCGCCTCCGCGCCGTGCTCCAGCCCGATTTTTCGGGCGGCGTGCTGGAGTGGCAGATTCACGTCGATTGACGCGCTCAGCGCAACTTGCCGAGCACCGCCATCGCCAAGTTGCGCGACAAATCCTTCTCGCGCCACGGCAACTTGGAATAGAAGATACCGAAGTGACGGTGGAGCTCAACCTCATTGCGTTCGAGTGTCTGCAAGCCTAGGACAATCACCGGCAACCGTTTGGTCTTTGGGCCTTCGCGCAGTTGCAGGATGATCTCGCGTACATCCGCGCCCTGGATGCGCCGGTCGAGCACCAGCACCGCCGGCAGCTTGCTGCGGCAGGCCTCCAGTGCCTCTTGGCCCGACTCGGTCAACAACAGACCGTAACCTCGGTCGACCACCTTCTCTTGCAGAAACTGTGCGGTCTCCGCATCTTGCGTCACCGCGACAACCAGCGGCTTGGGCGCAAGCGGCAATCCCACGTACACCGCCGTACCGCACGTACTCCCCGGCACCGGGCTGGCGAAGGACATACTGCCGCCGTGCAGGTCAACGATCTCGCGCGAGATTGCCAGCCCCAAACCGGTACCGCTCACGTGATCACCAACCCTGAAATAACGCTGCGAGATCTTGGGCAGCACATCGGGCGGGATGCCCATACCCGTGTCGCTGACCGTCAGCAAGGCGAGCTTGGCATTTTCGGGATGTTGCCGAAGCGTCAGCGTGATCGCGCCGTTGGCTGGCGTGAACTTGACGGCGTTGCCCACGATATTCAAGACCACCCGCTCGATCTTCTGCGCATCGCACAGGCAGAACAACTCGCGTTCACCCAAGTCAAACGTCATCGTGATCCGCTTGGAGTCGGCTTGCACCTGAAGCGTTTCAGCACCGTCGCGAATCACCTGACCGAGTGGCACCACCGTTTTGGTCAACACCAGCGTCTTGTTCTCAACTTGACGCAAGTCTAGGATGTCATTGACGGTCGCCAGCAAGCGCTGGCAGTCGGACTGCAACCGCTCCAAGTAATTCAGCGCCTTCTCTGGCATGGGGCCGACGACCCCGCGCAACATGTTGTTGACCGCGTAGATCATCGAGGTCAGCGGCGTGCGCAACTCGTGAGAAACGTTGGAGACAAACTCCATACGCATGCGGTCATGCGCTTGCAGCCGCTCCACCGCGTCTTCAAGCGCCTGCTGCGCCTGCCAGCGCACCGTGATGTCACGCACGAAGAAACAGAGCTGCCCATGCGCATCGAGATCCACTTGGTTCACCGCGATCTCCGCCGCAAACGATGTCCCGTTGAAACGCTTGCAGCGCGCCTCGACCAGCGTGTACTTCTTGTTGACGAGGTTCTTGTTGATGGTGTCGAGCAGCGCATCGGTCGCACCGGAAATCAGCTTCACCACACTCAGTCCGAGCAGTTTTTTCGCTTCCGCCTGAAAGAACTCGCAAGCGCGTTCGTTACACTCAATAATCTTGCCGGCACGCGTGGTGATCAGCACCGCGTCATAGACGCTTTCCAGCAATTTGTAAAACGGGGTGTCGCGTTTTTGATGCTGCGTACGCCATGCGTGCATCTCTCCCCGCGCAGGCGGGCGGGATGTCGCGGCCGCCTGTTGATCCACAGTGGCCGGATCGATCCCGATCCTCATGGTCCGTTCCGACTTCCGTTTCTCAGCCATCACACACTCCCCTCTGAAACAAAAAAAGCGTCCCGTTGCCGGGACGCTGCGTCGCTTTTATTCGCGCGATTTGTTTTTGGCTTCATTCACGCGCAACTTGCGTCCAAGCACATCCTTATCATGGAGCGCCTTGATCGCCGTCTCGGCCTCTTGCCGGTTGGGCATCTCCACGAATCCGAAACCCTTGGACTTATGGTTGAACCGGTTCGTGATAATACGCGCGGATTTCACCGTGCCGTATTTCTCGAACTCCTTACGCATCTGCGCTTCGGTCATGTCATAGCTAAGATTGCCGACATAAATCTCCACGCATTCACCATCGCCGCCCGCGTAACAACTTGAGCCGCCGCCACACATTTTCGCCACAACAAAACCGGCGATGAAGCCGATCACACCCGCTCCGATACCTATCGCAGCCGGATTCGACATCAAACAACACTGTGCCAAAAGGAACCTCCTTGATCCACTTGACGGTTACACACGACTCTGCCAGAGGGGCCACACTGAGTCCTTGCACACACACCCAATCGGTGACAAGACCCGCGGCCGACGCCCCATCGCACGCGACGGCGCCGGACCCGCTTCAGCGCGTCTCCAGAAAACCCTCCAGCTTGCGCAGCCGTGTGGGGTGACGCAACTTGCGCAACGCCTTGGCTTCGATCTGGCGGATGCGTTCGCGCGTCACATTGAACTGCTTGCCGACCTCCTCCAACGTGCGCGAGTAACCGTCGGTCAGTCCGAATCGGTTATCCAGCACCTGGCGCTCACGGTCGGTCAGGGTTGTCAGCACCTCCTGCAGACGCTCCTTCAGCATGCTGTAAGCTGTCATCTCTGAAGGATTTTCTGCGGATTTATCCTCAATGAAGTCGCCGAAATGCGCGTCATCGCCATCCCCCACCGGGCTTTGCAGCGATATCGGCTGCTGAGCCATGCGGTACACGGCGCGCACGCGCTCAACGGGGATGTCCATCTCCTCGGCGGCCTCTTCCGGCGTCGGTTCGCGTCCCAGTTCCTGAATAAGCTTCTTCTGCACGCGCAGCAGCTTGTTGATCGTTTCGATCATGTGAACCGGAATGCGGATGGTGCGGGCCTGGTCAGCGATTGCCCGGGTCGCAGCCTGCCGGATCCACCACGTGGCGTACGTGCTGAACTTGTAGCCACGGCGATACTCAAACTTCTCCACGGCTTTCATCAAGCCGGTGTTACCCTCCTGAATCAGGTCCAGGAAAGAAAGCCCACGGTTCATGTACTTCTTGACGATGCTGATGACCAGACGCAGATTGGCCTCGACCATCTCGGTTCTGGCTTTCTGGCCAGAACGCAGCACGTCACGCAGTTCCTCGAACCGAACGAGAAACTCCTCGGGGTCCATACCGAACTCCTGCTCGATGCCCGCGCAACGCACTTCGATCTCCTGAAGCGCTTGGTCGCGCTTTTTGGTCTGGCGTTGCTTGAGCAGCTTGGCACGCTCGCCCAGCAGGTTTTTGTATGGGCGGTAGATCTTCTCGTCAGCCTCAGCACACAGGCTCTCGAGAATCTTTTGTTTGAAATTCAGCGTGTGAAAAGCGGCGAACAAGTCCTGCCGTGCCTTCTCCAGATTTTTGACGGCGCGCTTGCGCTTGGGCGTATCCTCTTCGCCACAGGCGGCCACCTGATCGTACGCCTTAAGGATCTTGGAGCGCACGGACAAGAGGTTCTTCTTGATCTTGTCGACACCCTCCATGTAGACGTCGCGGCTTTCTGAAAACTTATCGGTCACGACCCGGTCGAAACGCTCCGTACCGGTCTCAAGACGGTCCAGCAATTCCAGATAAAGCCGGGGCGTGAAGGCGAACTGGTTAAACATCTCCCGTTCTTTGCTTTCAGCCACTTCGATACGCTTGCAGATCTCAATCTCCTGCTCACGCGTCAGCAACGGCACCTGCCCCATCTGATGCAGATACATGCGGATCGGATCGTCAAAGAAATCCATCCGGCTGCTACGGCTGCGCTGCTCTTCCTGCTCGTGCTCACTGCGGAAACGCTCGACCTCTGACGCATCGATGATCTCAATATCCATACCGCGCAAGATCGCCAGATATGCTTCGATGTCGGTATCCTTGATCACCGCGTTTGGCAGGACTTCATTGATATCGTCGTAGGTCAGGTAGCCACCCTGAGCCTCAGCGCGCTTGATCAGCGTTTTGATCCGCTCACTGCGCTCTTCACGCTTGGCCTTGGCTTCAAGGTGGTCCGCATCCAGCGCCAATTCAGACTCGAACCCCACGCTGAAATCAGCACCTTCAATCACGTCGAAGTCAACGCCGTCCTCGGCGTCTTCATCGTCGTCGCCATCGTCAAAATCATCCTCACCGTCATCAAGATCGCGGTCCAGCTCATCCAAGACACCTGCATCGCTCATATCTACGTCGACATCGGCGTCGTCGTCCATGCTGAGCGATGCGTCATCGGCTTCAAAAGCCAATTCGTCATCAGTGGGCTCAATCGCCTCTCCCGCCTCCATGACGTCCACCACCTGCTCGTCATCTGTGTCCTTCGGTACCGCCGAAGCCTTGACGGTCTTTTTCTTCTTGGTCTTAGGTTTCGCGGGGGAAGCCTTCTTCTTCGCGGGCTTTTTGGCGGGGGAAGCCTTTGTTGCCGCAGTTTTTTTTGCTTTTGATTTAGTTGCTGCCATCGGGTCTTAATTCCTCGTACGTTCCACCATCACAGCGAAAGTCCACCGGTCCAAGATAGACCTCACCTATTATACGCAAGAAACGAGGGGCGACTGTACTAAATTTGGCCCTGAAAGTCAAGGCCGCTTTTAAAAACGGTGTTTAGGGTTGACTGTTCCCGCCCTCCCCTCATAATGGACACTTACTGTGGGGGCGGTAATGAATTTGTCTCGGATTAGGTGCACGAAAAGGGCGAACAGAGAAGAGACACAATGAAGTGGATGTGTGAAAACGAGGAGGGATGGAAGATCGCATGAACTCGACCCAAAAAACTTCACGACCGAAGCTGGAGGTCTTGGATGCGCTGCGCGGATTCTGCGCGCTGATCGTCATCGCCCTTCATTTTTCGGAAAATTATATACCGCGTTATGGCCTGCATCTGATACCCCACGGATGTCTGCCGGTGGAGTATTTCTTTGTCCTCACCGGATTCACGCTCGTCTATGCATA
>DUPH01000247.1 GCA_012838435.1 Lentisphaerota bacterium
AAAAGCTGGCTCGCGCGGTCGAGATACGCCTTGGGCGCGACGCCGCACGCGTCGAGGTCCAGATCGGGCGCCTCGCCGACCAGCGGCGGCTCGGCGGCTTCCGGCACCGTGAAGCGTGCCAGCGGAAAGAGGGCGGGCTCTCCCTCCTGAAGGGCCGCGCTGTGCTCTTCGGCATCAGCACCCAACGCACTGATGACACCCAGACCGGTAATCAAAACAGGGACGGTCGCCGCTGCGCCCGGAGCGACGCAAGGCGGTTCGGGCGCGTCGCACGTCAGAACTGCGGCAGCATTGCAACCGCCGAAACCGGCCGAGTTCGAGAGTACACAGTGAAGCGCGGCATTGCGCGGTGAGGTCACAACATCAAGCGCGCATTCGGGGTCTGGCGTGGTGAGATTGCCGGTCGGCGGAATAACACCCTGTTGCAGCGACAGCACCGAGACGATCAACTCGACCGATCCGGCCGCGCCCAACATGTGCCCCAACAGACCTTTGACCGAGGTCACGGGAATGGTGGCGACGCGTTCGCCGAACAGGTCTTGGATGGCCTGCGTCTCCGTGCTGTCGTTGGGTTTGGTGCCGGTGCCGTGTGTGTTGATGTGGTCGACAGCTTCCGGCGGGAGACCCGCGCAGACCAGAGCTTCGCGCATGACGGCAGTCGACCCCGCACCGCGCGGCGCGGGAGCGGTCATGTGGTGGCCGTTGTTGCCGGACGCCCAGCCGCGCAGCCACGCGAGCGCTGTCGCGCCGCGCGCGGCGCAGAGATCGGCCCGCTCAATCACCAAAGCGGCCGCGCCTTCCGAAAAGAGGGTGCCGCTACGCGCGGCATCGAAGGGCCGCACGACCTCTTTGGTCATGGTGCGCAACGAACAGAGGCCACTCCACGAGAAACGCGAGAGGGCATCGTAGCCGACGATCAAAACCCGCTTTACACGACCCGCCGCAATCAAATTCGCAGCGGTGGCAGCGGCGGAGGCACCGGAGGCGCAAGAAAGCGAAATCGCGATACGCAACCCGCCAAGTCCGAAGGTCTCGGCCAGCCTGTCAGCAGGCGATGCGTGCGCACAGTGGATGCCAGCGGCGGGTTGCCGCCCCTCTTGGCCGGGCGGAATAAGCGCGGGCTCGCCGGCGTCGATATCGCCGAAATTCGATGCCGTGATCAAGGCGGTCTCGGCAAGCGCTGCGGGATCATCCAGCAACCGTGCCTGGGCGAGCGCTTCGTGGCAGGCACCGGCCGCAAAGCTGGAGGCACGTGGCGTGCTCGCCACACCGGCAGGCGGTGTGTAGTTGCGAATCACGCCACCGCGCGTACAGGCAATGCCGCCCAGATCGAAGAGATCCATGTCGGAGATCGCGGAGTCACCCCGCAACAGGGCTTGCCAAAGGGCGTTGACGCCGCTACCAAAGGGCGTAACCGCCCCCAAGCCAGAAATGGCGATTGCAGGCTTTGAGACGCTCGGGCATGTAGTCATAATCATTTCCCTCATCAATCAATCGTGTCAATCGTAGTCAGCTAGTAACAGGGGGATGCGGAGTTTAGCGCATGGTTTGCGTATGCGCAGTCGGGAGCGCGAGCCGTCCCCGCCCGCAGAACGTTGAGAGTTGAAAGTTGAGCGTTGAGAGTTTTTTAACGCAGAGACGCAGAGACGCAGAGGTTTTGACGGATGCGGCGTGACCGCCGCTGCCGGGAGGGGCAAGCGTCTGCTTGCCCGCGGACGAGCAGACGCTCGTCCCTCCCGATGCTCAGCACTGAACCCTGAAACCATCCTTCCGCACAGCGGAAGGCGGCTCGTGGGGACACTCGCCCTCCAAATCATGTTAATCATGTTAATCATGTCAAAAACAAAAAAACCGAGCAAACACGCACGCCAGACTTTTACGTGACGCGTTGTTGCGGGCGGGGACGCCCGCGCTCCCGACTTTCCCGGCTCTCTGCTCCCGCGAACCTGCGGGCCAGAGC
>DUPH01000248.1 GCA_012838435.1 Lentisphaerota bacterium
CCGTTGCGCACGACCAGCATGCCCATTTCGTCCATGCGATCAACCACCCAGTCATAAAGCGGACGGTGTACTTCAAACTCCAACGTACACATCGAGTGGGTCACCCCTTCGAGCGCGTCTTCGATCGGATGCGCGAAGTCGTACATCGGATAGATGCACCATTTATCGCCTGCATGATAGTGCGGCACATGCATGATGCGGTAGAGCACTGGATCACGGAAATGAATGTTGGGCGACGCCATATCGATCTTGGCCCGCAGACAAAGCGAGCCGTCAGGAAACTCACCAGCCCGCATGCGACGGAAGAGCGCGAGATTCTCCTCGGGCGCACGGTTACGCGTCGGGCTCTCCTTGCCCGGAACGGTCGGGATACCGCGGTACTCCTTCCACTCCTCTTGCGTCAACTCGCAGACATACGCATGTCCGCTAAGAATCAGGTTTTCGGCAATCTCGTACATCGTGTCGAAGCGGTCGGCCGCGCTAAAAAACCACTCGCCCCAATCAAACCCGAGCCAGCGGATGTCGCGTTTGATGCTCTCGACGTACTCGTCGGACTCCTTTGACGGATTGGTATCGTCCATGCGCAGGTGGCACCGCCCGTCGAACTCCTGCGCCATGCCGAAATCGATGCAGATCGCCTTGGCGTGTCCGATGTGGATATAACCGTTGGGCTCCGGCGGAAACCGCGTCACAACCAGTCCGCCAGTCCGTCCAGCCGCTACATCCTCGGCGATCCACTGCTTGAGGAAATGCCGACTGGTATCCGACTCCACACTTGGCCCCTCACACTTAGTCTCAACACTTAGTCGATCACACTTAGTCTTCTCGTCACTCATAACTATTCAGGTCTCTGTTAAATGCGTTCACTCCAAAAAAACTCAAGGCTTCCACACGCGCACACGCACACCCTTCTGGCGGCCCCACCGCAACGCTGCGTCGTGAGAAGGGAACCAGAGATCAAGCTTGTTACCCTTGATCGCGCCGCCACGGTCCTCTACACGTCCAAAGCCGTAACCCGGCACCTCCACAATGGTTCCGAACGGCAACACCGAGGTATCAGCCGCGACCGTACCCCGACCCGCACGCGTGCCGCTGGCCGTGATGCCGACCTCCTTCGGCTTGCCCTTGTTGGGTCCGCTGCTGATCACCGGAGGCCCCAGCCCAAACCAACTCCGTTCCCAACTACAACAAACTCCGCAGTTGCAGTACCCGGTCACCTCCATCGTCATCACCACCGGTGTTCGTCCGGCAGGCGGCCGGATACGGGCAGTCAAGCAGCCCGCCCACCAGACCAAAAGCGGCAGACAAAGGCCGGCAATGACAGCCGACAGGTGACTCAACCGGACACGCCGTACCCATCTATGAAGAAGCGTGGACATGTGGCCTGTAGATTAACAGAACCCCCCGGCTCCCGCAATGCCGATCACCCTGCGAGAGTTATCATTGAGGATTTAGGATTTGGGATTGGGGATTTTTCACTTCTGAGTTCGACGTTCGGCGTTCGATGTTCAGCGTTCACAGAATGGATACTTGCCCTGCCCCGCATCTCGTGGTATCACTTACGTCATGGATTTTGAAACCACACCCATGTCGCCGTTGAGCAGGCTCCGCATGCTGGTCGCGTGCATGCGCGACGCCCTGCACGACCGGTCGCCGCCGACCGGCGCAGACGAGCCACCGTGGCCGCTGCTTTATCGCACGGCATGCGAACAAGGCGTGGATACCTTTCTCTTTCCGTGGCTGACCGCCCATTTCCCTGAACATTTCGCTGCGTCAGCCGCCCCGCCCGATAGCGTGCCAGGCGCGTGGCGCATGCGCACCTTGCGAGAGCTACAACGTTCGACCCTGCGGCAGCGGCAGCTTGCCGAAATGGCGGCGGGTTTCGAACGCGCTGGTCTGAATCTGGTCATGTTGAAAGGCGCTTGGCTCGCCGAATCAGTGTACGCGAATCCGGTGTTGCGAAGCATGACTGACATCGACGTGCTGATCCGTACCGACCAGCGCGACCGCAGCCATGCCGTGATGCTGCAACTTGGCTACACCGCCACCGCAGACACCCTGCACAGCCGCTTCGCCTACGATCAAGGTTACCGCCACCCCCAGTACCCTTACGCCGTGGAAATGCACTGGGCGGTCTCCAGCGAGCGGGAGACCGACTCACCAGAAGCGGATATGGCAGCGATATGGCGGCATGTTGAACCGACACGGCTCTACGGTTTTCCCTGCTTCGCCTTGTCGGTCCCCGATCAACTCGCACATCTTGTACACCACATGCTGCACCATCTGTTCGCGGTTCCGCTGCGTTCCTATCTGGATATCGCGCTGCTCATGCGCACACGAGGCGATGCGCTCACGCCCGAGGCGATCACTGCCGCTGGCACGCGCTGGCAAACCGGAACGGCTATCCCGTTCATCTTGCGTTTCGTTGCGGATCTGTTTGACATACCCCTGCCCGCCACCTTGACGAGCAGCGCACCGCAAATCGAGGCAACTTGGCGTGACGCCGTGCTTCACGCCCTCGCCCGCCTGCCGCACGGGTCAGAGCGCGGGGCGGAATCGACGATGCTCAGTTATCGCCAAGCTGGTTTGTTAGGACGCGCCCGGCTGGTACTGAGTCGAATCTTCATGCCCCGAGCGTTTCTGGCCGAGCGCTACCCCTGCGCGCGTGTACTGGTGGGTGTGCCGTGGGCTTGGATCTGTCGGGCACGCGACCTGTACCGGACCCACCGCGCCACCCTCGCCGCGCTGGATACCGACGCCTCACCAGAACAACAACGGCTCGATACCGCCGCCGTCCGCGCGGCTCTTGCCAACCACCTGCGCAAGACACCAGACGCTTGAAGGCAAGGAGCTTGGTGAAACGAATCAGGGAGGACAAGCGGATGATACGGAGTCGGAGGAAACGGTGCGTTCGGAATGTGAGGTGGATAGCGTTTTTGATGTTCAGCGTAGCGTATGCGGGACCCGAGCCGCAAAGGGGCATAGAAGACGACGCCCCCGCGCTCTTTTCAGTGGGGTTCGAAGAAGTCGAAGCCGCCAATTTGTGGACCGCGAAACCTCTGGGCGGTGCGGAGGCCTCCATCCGCTTGGAAGCCGGAGCAGGAAAAGGGCGTTCGCTACGCGTGGAAAAAACCAATGTGAAGGGGTATGTCCAGTGGGAAACCGTGCCTATCCCGGTCGAAACCGCGACCACCTATCGGGTCTCCGCCTGGCTGAACACCCTCCACTCGGACCGCAAGTCCAAAGACGGGACGACCACGGCCGCCGCCGTCTACTTTATGATCAGCCCCTCCAGTTCAAAAAAAACCGGTGCATCCCATTCGAACATCTTCGGGCCGACCCGCCCGTTTTTCTCCTCTGGAAGCCAGTGGGAAAAACTCGATATGTCCTTCACGACCGGGCCGGACATCGACCGCGTGCGCATCAGTCTGGTTTTCGCACAAGACGCCATCGATATCTTGATGGACGACCTCAAACTGACGCGACTGGGAAACAAAAAGGACTACAAGCCACGGTATGAACGGCCTGTGCCCGAAACACTGATGCCGCTCGAAGAGGCAAAGAAGATCGTGGCGGCCAGACCGCGCGCAACCGCCGAAGTCCGCCGGGTGGGTCAGCGGCCGCGCCTCTTTCTGGACGGCAAAGAGAGCTTCCCCGATTTCTACGTCGGCAACGCGTGGCGCGCCCAAAACTCCCAGGTGCGGGAATTCGGCATGGCGGGCGTAAAGGTCACCTTCATCCCTTACATTCTGGGACGCGGCGTGTACGGTCCCTTTGGGGTCTGGAGAGGGCCGGGGCAGACCGACTTCTCCGAGGTTGATGAGATGTTGTGGCGGGTGCTCCGGGCGGATCCGAACATGTACATCATGTTTTACCTGTGTACCGACCCCTACTCGGAATGGGCCGCGGAAAACAACCTCGAGGATGTCGTGACCGATTGGGACGGCAACAAGGCCATTGTCAACATGCACTTCCTGCGCTGGGACAAGGTGCCGCCGCCGAAACCGGACGCCCAAAAATCCTCGTACATCGAGCGCTACGGCTACGTATATGCCTCGGAGCGGTTACGGAAGGACACCGGAGAGGTTCTCCGCCAGTTCGCTGGGCACATCCGGAATTCGCTTCCGGGCAAGGCGGTGATCGGGTACCATGTGATCGGAGGAAACGACGGCCAGATGTTCCAGTGGAACGATTTCCACGGGAACCGGTGCGGCGACTACAGCCCCGCCTCCCTGCGCGCCTTCCGGAACTGGCTCCGGACAAAATACCGGAGAGAGACCGAACTGAAAAAGGCTTGGCGTCAACCGAATGTGACCTTCGAAACGGCTGAATTTCCCGTGCCCGAACGGATTGGAACCGACCGGTTCTTTTGGGACCGTCCCGAAGACATGGACATCGTCGACTACAAAATTTTCCGTAGCGAGGGAACCATTGACACGCTCGCCGGGTACGGTCAAATCCTGCGCGACACACACAAATCGCCCATCCTGATCGGAACCTATTACGCAGGACCAGCCGCGAGCGTGATAAGTCACCGCGCCACCGGTTATCTGTTGAAGAAAAACATGTTCAACTATGTAACGTCGGTGTTGACCTATGACGCGATTCGATGGCCCGGCGGAACCGGCAAGGCCCATCAGGCATGGTCATCGCTGCTCCTCCACGACACCTTTGGACTCTCCGAGGCTGACTTCCGCTCCTGGAAAACGTATCCCGGCACACCGGAAAACAATTACCACGTTGCACGCGTAGAAACCGAGGCGGAAAGCAGCGCGATGATCCGCCGCGACGCCGGGCACATGCTCGCCGTAGGTCAAGGCATCTGGTGGTACGACATGAGCGGTGGATGGTTCAGCGACCCGGCCATCATGCGAACGATCACCGAGACGGTAAACGGGTTCCGCGCGGATCTGAAGAACCCCGCCCTGCCGAAATCCGACGTGGCGGTTTTTATCGACGAGCGAAGTCTCAACCATGTCGCCTCAGCCAACGCGGCGTATTTGGACTACGCGGGCATCAACCGGCAAATCGTGCTGCTCAACTCATCCGGAGTCCCCTATCACCTCTATCTTCAGGAAGATGTGGCCAACCGCCGCCTGCCGCCCTACAAGCTCTATCTCTTCCTCAATCCCTACCATCTTTCGGACAAGGAGTGGAACGCCATCCGATCGCTGCGGCGTGACGGCCGGATGCTCGCGTTCGTGCATGCTCCGGGCATCGTGGCGGGAAGCATCCCAGAGGCTACAGACGCGGCAGACGCGGTGACGCGCATCACCGGCATCCACGTCAAAAACGGCGGAGAGCAGTCCCTGCAGCTCCACACACTGCCCGGCAACGGTATCATGGAAACCCCGATCAACCAGATCAACCTCAAGGCCCCTGTCTTCGCCGTGGATGATCCGGAAGCCAAGCCCGTCGCGGCCTACGCGGATGGCCAGATCGCCGTGGCGTTCAAGGACTTTGGGAAATGGAAAAGCTTGTTTTTCGGCGGCGTGTCCATGAACGAGTTCTTCCTTAACGCGCTAGCACACTACGCCGGCGCATGGGTTGCGGCACCGGCGGGCAACGCGGTCTACGGCAGTCAGAACTTCCTGACCATCCACGCGCTTTATCCCGGCAATAAAGAGGTGCGCCTGCTGGAACGTTCCGAAGTGACCGACTTGGCAACCGGTGAGCTGATCTCGCGTGACACCGACCGGCTGACTTTCCCCATGAAACGCGGCGAGACCCGCTGGTTCCATCTGCAGCCGCCAGCCAAGCCGTGACGCAGGCCGCAAAACTTGACGTGGCCCTCGGCACTCCAGGCTTCATGGTTCCACTTCGGCGTTAAGCCGTTCTCCACTTCCACTTTTGCCTTGTCACTCCGCCACTGGAAACGCTAAAGTTTTAACCATTAAAAATTGTCGAAAACTCTCATGCGAGGATACCCTGATGCAATCTTTGGCACTGCGACTTTATGGCGAAAACGATCTGCGGCTCGAACGGTTTGACCTGCCGGAAATCACCGATGATGAAATCTTGGCGGACATCATTACGAACAGCATCTGTATGTCCGATTACAAGGCGACGATCCAAGGTGCCAGACACAAACGCGTTCCTAAAGACATTGCAGAAAAACCCATCATCATGGGACACGAATTTTGCGGCAACATCTTGAAGGTCGGCAAGAACTGGCAACATAAATTCCGCGCCGGCCAAAAATACGGGATCCAGCCGCAACTCAACATCCCCGGACGCGAGCACTGGGCACCGGGCTACTCGTTCCGTTGGATCGGCGGCAATGCCACGCGCATCGTCATCCCCAAGGAAGTGATGGAGCTCGACTGCCTGCTGACCTATGACGGTGACGCCTACTACAAGTCGTCGCTTGCCGAGCCGGTCTCCTGCATCGTCGGGGCCTTCCGCTGCAGCTATCACTTCAGGCCGGGCGAATATGACCACCAGATGGGCATCAAGCAAGGCGGCTCAATGATCATCCTCGCGGGTGCCGGCCCGATGGGACTGAGCGCGATCGACCTCGCGTTACACGGTCCCGAGCATCGTCCTGGACGGCTCGTGATCACGGACATCGACCAGGCGCGGCTCGACCGCGCGGCGCAGCTCTTCCCAGTCGAACACGCCAAGACCTGTGGCGTTGACCTGCACTATGTGAACACGGCGGGGCTGGACGATCCAGTCGCGTATCTCAAGTCATTGAATGAAAACAAGGGCTTCAACGACGTGATGGTCTTCGCGCCTGTACCCGCCCTGATTGAACAGGGCTCAGCACTACTCGGGTATCTGGGATGCCTGAACTTTTTCGCAGGTCCGGCTCGTACGGATTTCATGGCTGCCATCAACTTCTACGACGTGCATTACATGGGGCACCATGTCGTGGGTTCTTCGGGTGGCAACACCAAAGACCTGCAAGACTCCATGAACTACGCGGCGCAGGGCTTGGTCACGCCATCCGTCATGGTCACCCATGTGGGCGGCATCGATTCCGCGGCCGAGACCACCAAGAATCTGCCGGAAATTGCCGGCAGCAAGAAACTGCTCTACACTCACGTTTCTATGCCCATGACGGCGATTGAGGACTTCGCAAAACTCGGCGAGAAGGACCCGTACTTTGCGGCACTGGCCGAGATTTGCGGACGCAACAACGGACTGTGGTGCACTGAAGCCGAACAGTACGTGTTGACCCACGCCCCGCGTCTGGAAGAAGATGCCTGAGGTGCCGGGTGCCCCATGATCGCATTCCTGCATGGCACGCTGGCTGAAAAGACGCCCTCCACCGTCGTACTCGACGTGCAGGGCGTCGGCTATGAACTCTTCATCTCACTGAGCACTTATGACCGTCTGCCGGCCACGGGGAGTAAGTGCCGTCTGCTGACCTATTATCATGTCCGCCAGGACACGCAAGTGCTGTTCGGCTTTGCTCAGACTGAAGAAAAGCAGATGTTCGAAAGGTTGATCAACGTCAACGGAGTCGGGCCCAAGCTAGCCCTTAGCGTGTTGAGTGGTTTGACCGTGGCCGAACTGGTCGCCGCGATTGCCGAAAGCAACGTCAAGCGCATCAGCTCCGTACATGGTATCGGCAAAAAGACCGCCGAACGCATCATCGTGGAGCTTCGCGACAAAGTGGATCCGCTGGAGGCGCTTGCCGGGCGCACAGCAGGCGGTGGCGATGCCCGCAACGCCATGTTGCGCGACGCCATTCTGGCTCTCGGCCAACTGGGCTTCCCGCAAGACCAAGCGCGCAAGATGGTGCAGGCCGCGCTCGATGCCGACCCCGCCATAACCGACACCGAAGCCCTTCTGCGTAAGGCTTTGAGCAGGTAAGTGAGCGGGTGGCTGGCGGGGCTTGTTTTTGGACGAGATTGACGGGACTGACGGGACTGACGAGATTGACTTATTACCTCTTACCTATTACTTCCTGCTTCTCTCTCCGTGCCGCCCAGTCGGCTTGTCGCGCTACGCCCATCATAATCGCGACGTCATCATCCGAGTACACGCCACGTGAAAAAATCCGCTGCACGCCCTGCATCATGTGATCGGCTTTATCTTCCTTCATGAACCCGATCTGCAGCAGCATCTTGCGCCACATCTCCGCCAACTTGAGCTTGCGCGCGGCGGAGGCGGGCGCGGATTTTTCCACTGGCGGCTCATAGGAACCCACCGCGCCGTATAACTCGTAGCTACAGAGCAAGACCGCCTGCGCCAGATTCAGTGAAGTGTAATCGGGATGCACGGGAATGCGAATGAGATGGGTACAAAGCCCGATCTCCTCATTGGATAGTCCTTTATCCTCACACCCGAAAACCAAAGCCACCTTCCCGTTCGTCGCCAGACGCAACAACTCCGGCGCTGACTCGCGCGGGGTCTTCACATGCTGCCGGTAGAGGCCGCCGCGCGCAGTCGTCCCCGCCACAAAGGCACAGTCGGCCACCGCCTCGGCCAGCGTGGCAGCCTCGCGCCGCGCGTTCAAAATGTCGGCCGCATGTACGGCCATCCGCGACGCATCGCTAGGATCATCGCAAAGCCGCGGTCTAGCCAGCACCAATTCGCGCAACCCCATGTTGGCCATCGCGCGGCACACCGAACCGACATTGCCGTGGTAAAGGGTTCCCACCAGCACCACGCGGATGTTTTGCAAAACGTCTTCCATCATCGCTCTTCGTGCTGACTGCTGACACACAAACCATCATCAGTGAAAAGATTGAAAAACCAGACCGTTGTGCCTTCGGGAAGCTCAGCCCCCAACGTTCCCTCTCCTGATGCGTTCCCGTTGATCGTGACGGGAGCGGCCTGCCAAACGCGCTCTTGCCACTTGCCGGTATGCGTCGTGGTGTTGAGTTCCGCCTTGGCGACCCTACGGCCGTTGGCGTTGAAGGCCGCGCTTACAGTCCGGCCTTCGCACACAACGCGGGTGAAGGCCGGCAGCGGCCGGGCACCGCGTGTCATGCTATCGGCAAACGCCAAGATTTCGGCAGGATTCTCACCGGCAGCGCCGTGACCGTGCGGCATGCGCAGCCGCACACAGAGCGTAAAGGGCACCTTCAGTGCTCGATAGCTCTTTTGGAGCGAATCCATCGGGTAAGCAAAATCATTGCTACCGGTCACCCAGAGAAACGGCATCTTGGCGTGCGGCAAATACACCGAAGGATCCCACAATCCCAGCCACTTATCGGCGTTCGCCTTTGTCATACGCTGGAACACGTTGAGCCACGCGGAGTTGTCGCCCAGAAAACCACAGCCGTACACCGGCACGGCAAACGCGAAGCGATCGTCTACCGCAGCCACGATGCAGGTGAGATAGCCGCCCCATGAGATACCGGTCACCCCGATCCGCGACGTATCGATTTCCGGTAGCGCACGCAACAACGAGTGACCGCGCACGGCAGCCGCCACCGCATGATAGGTCCATTGGTCGGTAATCGGATCGTTGTAATTGTCAAAGCCCCCCCACCCCGGCGGCCCGGCCCAAGCATGCCGCCGATGGCCCTTCTGCTCCTCGCCGTAGGCGTTTCCGCTGACCGCCCCACAGGTGTCCATCGACACCGCCGCGTAGCCGCGACTGTTCCAGAGCTTGACCCAGC
>DUPH01000026.1 GCA_012838435.1 Lentisphaerota bacterium
CGCAGGTTGGCGACGCGGTAATCGGCGGGGATGGCGAACTGATGGCGCGTCCATGTTGTGCTGTGCGTGGGGTGTCCGCTCAGATTGTGCCAGTTCACGCCGCCGTCCTTCGAGATGGTGAGGTAGAGTCGGGCGTTGTCGTCGCCCAGGCTGCGCCGGATCCAGAACGTGACCTGCGGCGCGGCGGCACCGGAAAGGTTGAGCTCACGGCCGAGGACGATCCAGTAGCTCGAGCGGTTCTGCGCGGTCCAACGGCAGGGGTAGCCCTCGGCGGCGCCGCCGCCCTCGAAGGCGTTCGGCGACGCGCCCCAGCTGCCGCTGAGCCAGTTGGCGAGTCCGTCCTCGAAGCGCTCGATAAAGGGCAACGCCTGCGCGGCACCAGGCGTGTGCTCGGCCACGCTCACGTCGTCGATGTGCCAGCCGTCGCCGGCGCCGCCGCCGTCGCTACTGATATAGAAGCGGATGCGGAGGTTGGCCTGCCCGCGCCAGCGTGAAAGATCAATGGCCTGCTCGGCCCACTCGGCGCGCGCGCCGCTGACGGCGTAGACGCGCGTCCAGCCCGATCCGTCGGGCGAGACCTCGAGGATGCCGTAGTCGCCGGACGAAACGTCATAGAAGGCGTGGCGGTCTTTGAAGCGCAGCACGGGCCACGCGGTGCCGGTAAGGTCGACAGCCGTGAGTGCGTAGTTATTGCCGCTGTTGAGATAGGTGGCGTAGAAGCCGAGGGGCGAGTCGGTCAGGCAGGCATTGCCGGTGGCATTGGTCTCAGTGGTGATCCCCCAAAGGCCACTGAAATTCCAACTGAGGTCGCCGTCCTCGAAACCGTCGACGAATGGCAGGGGGTTGTTGAGCGTGCGCGCGGAAGACTCCGCGCCATCCTCGGAATAGGTGCCGTAGGGCGAGACAACGTAGACGCGGTAGGCATATTCGGTGTCCAGCGCAAGGCCGGCGTCGATCCATTCGGTCTGCTCTGGGTCGTTGATGGTAGCGACGCAGGGCGAGTTGGGCGTGACACCGCTGGAGGCTTGCACACGGTGGATGGCGTAGTGCGAGAATTGCGCGGCGGTGCTCTGCGGCCAGGAGAGACGCAGGGTATGCGACGTCGCCTGATCGACGAGAAGCGAGGAAGTAGCGGGCGGTGCTTCGGCGACGGAGACATCGTCGAGCCACCAGCCGTCCGCCTGATCGGCGGGACTGGTGGTGAGACGGAAACGCAACAGCACGGAGGGCTGCCCCACATAAGCGGAGAGACTGATACGCTCACGGCTCCAAGCGTTGGTGGCGGTGAGGGCGGTATAGGTCTTGAGCGCCGTCCAATCGGCACCATTGTTGATGGAGGCCTCGACCACGGCGGAGTCGCCGGAGCGGATGTCGCACTGCTGCCGGAACGAGAGCACGGGGGCCTGCGCAGCGGCGAGATTGAGCGGCGCGGCAAGACTAAGGCCGGCGTTACTGGAGTTTGGATAGAGCGCACCGGGCGAGTCGCTCCAGGCGCGCGTGCCGGAGCAGGCGCGCTCGTCCGAACGCGCCCAACCGCCGTCACCGACCCAGTATGCGCCGTCGGTCTCGACCGTATCGATGAAGGGATAGTCCATGCCGGGTGGCAGCAACACGGATTTCTCGTCGCTCATGGCATGCAAGCCTTCCGACGTGAGAGCCATAACCATGTAGTGCAACTGCGTTTTGGGCGCAACGGTGACGTCAGTAAAGCATGTTGTCGATGCCGGGGTTTCGCCGACGAGCGTGGCGGAGCGCCAGTCGAGCTGTGCCGTCGCCGAGCGGTAGATGCGGTACGTCGAGACAGCAGTGGACGGGCTCGGCGACCAGGCAAGATTGACGGCACTGACGCCCTGCGCCGTGGCGTTGGTCAAGACAGGCGGCTGCGGAGCTTCGCCGACGAGCACGTCGTCGATGTACCAACCGTCCATGACGACCGAGGCGTCGGTCACGAGGCGGAAGCGTATTTTGACGGCGGACTGTCCAGCGCAGGAGGTCAGGTCGAGTTGCTCGCGCACCCATGCGGCACGCGAACCGGTGTAAGCGGCCAACTCGCTCTAAGTGGTACCGCCGTCTGTGGAGACTTCGACCCGTGCCCAGTCGTACGATTGCTCCAACTCATGCCGGTGATAGAAACGGAGCGCGGGGCGCGTAGACGTCGAGAGGTTGAGCGGCGCAGTCAGCGTCAGCGTGGTGTCGGCGTTGTTTGCATAATAAGCGCCGGGACTGTCCGTCACGGAACGGGCCGGCGACCAAGCGTCGGCGGTTGTGGTACCCCAAGAACCGCTTGCGCTCCATGCGCCAAGTCCTGACTCGAAATCCTGATTGGCAAGCTGCGCATGCGCAGACAAAGCAACAACCGCCACAAAACTGAACAGTGCCGTTCCCAACCTCATACCGCTCACGACCTCTCCTCCTCGTTGACAGGGCTAGATAAACTGACGCCATTCATCTTACACCAAAGTAGACACCATGACAACCACCCCTCAAAGGGAAAGGTCGAGCCTGCCGCAGCGTAGGCGCGCGTCATGCGCAAAAAGCGAGAGCCGCCAGCGTCCAGGAGTCTCCGGCACGGTGAACGAAAGAGTGACCAAACCTTCGCTGTCGGACACCGCTTGCGGTAAGAAAAAGCGCGGCGCACGCACCGCCACCGCCCTATGCGTTCCGGCCGTACCGTCCACGCTGGTCTCTTGAATCAGCATCGCTGGTATGCGTACATGCTCCGCATCGGACTGCGCATCGTCTTTTGGCGGATCAATGTCATACGTGCGCCACGTACGGTAGCGCCATGCATCCGGCTCGCGGTCATCACGCCAACTGCCGCACAGTTGCGCCAGTCGCACACCGTGGTTTTGAAACTGGAACCCGACATTCGTCGTACACGCGCCGGTCTGGTTGTCGTTGTCTGTCTCCCACCATGCCGATATGGCAGGGGCATCTTCGGTTGACAGCAACGCCAAAAGTTCAGCCGCGCAACCCGCGCCGTCCGGCCCCGTCACCTTGACCGTGCAGGTGATCCGCTCGCCCGGACGTCCTGCAGGCGGCAGGCCCTCTACCGTCAGTGAGAGCTTCTGGTCGCGACGCTCCACCTCCACCCGGCGCTCATGCGTGTAGGCGCGGTTCTCGCGTACACACAACGTGCGAAACCAAAACCCACCGCGCACCGCAGTGTCGACAGGCAGTTCGAACCGTTGTTGCGTGACCTCGGGATCGGTACGCATGCGCAGCAGTTCGAGCCCATCCGTCTCCGCTAACATCAGCGCCGATGCGCGCGCGTAACCGCTGCCCCAGACCGCACGGAAGCGATCGCCCGCAGGCACACGCCACGATTCGGCCGCGACATGTACCGGCACCGTAAAGGGCAGGCGTCGCGCATCCGGATCGAACACCCGCACATTCCGCCGCGCGGCCACGCGCCGCCCGGCGGGATCGCGCGTTTCGTAGGTCAATCGGAATACGCCGACAGGCAACGGTATTGAGCCGGAGGCGATCCCATTGGTACCGGTCTGCACACGCTCTTCACCCAACGTCCGCAACTCCGGCCAAGCTTCAACGGGGTCCTCTCCGTCATCACCAGAGTAGACCCCCGAAGCCGAACCATCGAGCAACGGCAAGGGAGGCCGCTTGACCCACTCCGGCGGTTTGAGCTGAACAACCCGCAATTCGCCGGGCGTAACGACAGCCGTGCCGCCCAGAGCCTGCACGCCGATCTCAAATCTGACGGGTTGCGATGAGGTTTGCCAAGCATCAGCCGCAATCCGCGCGTACCATGCTGTCTCATCCAGCACCATCGGCAGGTCTGCGCGTCCGCTCCCTCCGTCGACGGCGTCCACCTCGGCCGTCACAGTAAACACGCATGCCGCAGAATCGGCTTCCTCACGCTGCGGCGGTGCCTTGGCGAAGAAGGTTACGGCGTACGTGCCTTGCGCATCGCTCACGGTTGAACCGGCGGTCAGCGGCACCGTCGCACACGGGTCAGTCCCCTTTCGATGCCATGCAACCCGCCACGACACGCGAGCACCCGGCACCGCCACACCGTCCCGGACAACCCTCCCGTTGACGGTCAGCACATCTCCGAGCCGTGCACCGGGCGGAGGCAGCGCCAACGTGACATCCAGCGCCTTAGGATCGGCGGCCTCAATCCGAACCGAAGTCGATCCGATCCCCTCGGCGGCAAGCGTGAAGAGGCCGGGCGGCGTGTCATCAGGAATGACCATCTCTCCCGAACAGGACCCGAATGGCGTACACGTGACCTCCTGTTCGGCCAAACGCCGATCTGACGCATCCATCCCCGCGATCTTGACGCGCAAACCGGCCGCCGCATACACGCTATGCGTCACCGGATCATCCTTCCAGAAGAATCCCCGGTAGCGCAGGGGCTGACCGGGGCGATACACGTCGCGGTCGGTCACGAATGCACCACACGTCTCAGGGGCTTCAAAACGCGTGCGCACATTCCCCTTCCAAAGTGGCCTCCATGTTTGCGCGGCATCGCCCTGCCGTTCGGCAAGGATCATGATCTCCCCCGCACGCCCCCCGAGCACAGCGAACCCGCCATCCTCAGCCGTCTCCATCACCCACTCGCGTTTGAAATTCCCTTCCGCCTGCTTACGCCACACCGTGACACGTGCCGCCGGGACCGGCTCGCCTTCACGCGCCGTCAGCACATACCCGAGGATGCGATCAGGCTTTTGGTCGATCACCAATGCCAGGCGTGAGACCCTGAACATCTCCCACATGATCGGCGCACTCTCGGTCTCGAAAGACGCGTCCGGCGAAACGAACAGCGCATAAAGTCCGTTCGGAAGATCCTGCGGCACCGAAACGCGGTGGTTGCGGATCCGATAATCCCCCGCTGGCGGCAACGCCACCCCCCACTGCTTCAGCGGTCTGCGCGCCAGCCACTGCGCCGGAGTCGCGTCCTCCTCCGGCTGCCGGGGGCGGCGCGGCACAAATGCTTCATCGAACGGCACACGTACCGCACGGAAATGGAGCTGCGTCAGGTTCTTGTAAGCGATCTCGAACTGCGGCCACGGCGCACACCAGACACGTTCTGAAGTGAGCGCGAGAGACGGCACCTCGATCCGGGCGATCAAGTTGCGGCATTGCGCGGCACCAATGCTCGCCGGATATGCGGACGCGCCTTTTTGCGCAACAACGCGTGCCAAAGAGGCGTCCCCCGCATCGAACGCAAGTTGCGCCCGGAGAGCGAACGCACGCGATGACAGCTCGTGCGTCCGCCACTTGTGCGCGAATCGGTCCAGCGCCGCGCAGTATCGCTCCTCCCGCTCCTCACCCACCACCAGCGGATAACAGAACTGCAAGCGATTCAAGTCGGCATCGGCATACGCGGCAGGATCCTCGTCGTCCGCGTGAAAGGCGAGCAGCGCTTGCCACAGGCGCAGTGCCCGCAACACACGGGAATGGCGCGCCGCCCCATCGGGGATCACAAAGTTAAAACCAGCAACGTCTTGCAAGGCGGGGCCGTCAGGGTCCAGTGTCACCGATTCCGTATCATCAAGCTTCTGCTCCCGGCACCACGCATAGAACTCCAACAGATCATACGCAATGACATCGAACAGCGTCGGGCGCAACGCATCCGCCACGGTGCCCGCGTCAAACAACGCCCCGTACATCCCGACAGGAATCCGCTTGAGCACATCCTCAAAGGCCATCGCACGCTGGTAACACTGTTCGATCTCGTTCAGCAAACCCTCCGGTTGTCGCGGTATGCCTTCGACTGCCGGAACGTCACGTTCTTGGCCACCGAAAAGGTGTTCGGCATACGACCGGAAGCGACGCGCGGCCAGCACCTCCAGCACGGCCCGCATGGGAAGCGGCGCACGGGACGCCGTGTCTTTCAGCTTCAGCGCGGCCGAACCGGAAGGCACCGTATTCGTCGCCACCTCCAACTCGACATATTGTGCAACGGCACGCGCGGCGTGTCCCCATTCCTGCTCCTTCACCGCCGCCTGCTCAATCGACGCCAGCAACGTCGTCGCCGCCCTGAAATCCCGTTGCTCCAAAGCCGCCTGCGCCTGCTGCCACTGGCCCGCAAGGTCGGCCCCGGCATTGCCAGCCCCAAGCAGACGCGAGGCCGAACACGCCGCCAAGACAAACACCCTTGCGGCACGCATAAAACGCAAACCATCCAATTGCATGTTTGGAGATTACCAAGATGCCCCATTTGCGGCAAGAACATCACTTTCCGCTTCCAGTCGGAAACGAACTTGGGTACGATGTTACAGAAGGTTTTGTATTGCCTGTTGTCAGCAAAGGAGTGAGCCATGAAACGAACAGTCCATCGCATCATGTGTACGGTTATTTTTTGTGCATCCGTGTTCGGCGCGCTCGCGCCACGCGCTTCGCGAGCCGGCGTCTATGACGATGCCACCGCCTGATGGCATCTGGATTACGATCCGGATCACGATCCCCAAGCCTTGAATATAGCGGTCGCGGACGACATCCGCGATCAACGGAACTGGGGCGCGACGGCGGTGAAAGGGGCGGGCGGATGGCATGCCTCCGGCGTGCGCGGTGTGCTCGGCGGTCCGCTCTGGACCAACGCCCCGGTCGTCTGCCCGGCCGGTGGCCGGCATTACGGCGGCCTCAGCCTGTGCTTCCGGCAGGAGACCAACGCTTTGGGGCAGGTATGGCCCGACACCATCAAGATCGACAACCTCCGCTTAGGCGGCTCGTCCACGATCGTGACCCGCTTCCGTTGGGACGGCATCACATGCAGTAGCGGCTACCCCGGTTGGATCTACAACAATTCGCTCAGTTGGAGCAGTCGGCAGGGCTGGATGTTCGGCGTGCGGCACGACGGCGGCAACCGCCTGGGCATGTTCGTCGGACAGACCGCTTTTTATCTAGGCACCTCCTCAAACGTCATTACCGGCAAGTGGTACGATGCCGCCGCCGTGCTCACCGACAACGGCCCCGATAACACGGACACAGTCGAGCTTTTCCTCTGGCCCGAGGACGGCACGCTCCTGTACCAGAAGTTCACGACCTCTGCCGTCACCAATACGATAAGCGGCTCAGGCACGGTAATCGGCTCGGAGTCTTTTCAGGACGGCTACACCAGCCCATCGGCATCCAATTCCGGCAAAAGCTTTAAGGGGCTTATCAACCATCTCGCGGTCTGGAATCGGGCGCTCTCCTACGAAGAAGTGCTCGAAGCCTTCTGCTTCCCGCAACCGCTGGTGCAGATCGGCCTGCACAATAGTGCGGTGACGGAACTGCGTGTCGAGACCGAAGCCGACCCCGTGTTTCATCCCGGCGATCCGTGGCACACCGTACCGCGCGCACTCAACACGACGCATCCCGACCTGACGCTGAAGATCCCACTGACGGATCTACAAACGAACCTCAACTATGTCTTCCACCTCAAGACATTCCAGACCAGCACCGCAGGACAAAAAGCCAAGCTGCGCTTCTCCGTCAATGCCGCAACCGGCCGGGACATCCGGCTCGGGGCCAATCAGGATTTCTTCTGGCCGATCCCCAAGGAGCAGCTTGTGGGCGGCACCAACACCTTCACGCTGAGTTACGTTGGCGGACCCGCCACATGGATATCCTTCGATTGGATGGAACTGGGCGGCGCGTGGCAAATGGGAATCGACAACAACAGCGCCGGGGAGTTTATCGCAGAAAACAAGACCGGCGACCACTTTTACATCACCGACCCGAACTGGAAGAATTTGGAGCGCGCCATTGTGCAAGGATCAGACTCCAACACCGTGCTCCATTTCGTGCTGTCGCCTGAGATGGTATCGAATGTCACCTTCTCCTACACCACGCGCATCGTTCAACAGGGGTGCAACCCGGGCACCCTGCCCACGCCACCCTACCCCTTTAGCATCGGCGTGAACGGGCGCATCCTCTACCAATCCACCGGTCTGCCGGACAACACACTGCTCAACCTGCCGTTTGTACCCGGCGACCTGCGGCCCGGCGAGAACGACATCAACCTGATGTTCAACAGCACCAACGGCTGGTTGCAGTTTGATTTTCACCGGCTCGACACGCAGCCGTGGGAGTTGCCATGGCCCGGTGGATCACTCCTCTACCTGCAATAGCGAACCGAGCAAAGGCTTGCTCCCGCGACTCCGTTCCACTATGATACTGGCATTTTACAAAACGTGGTACGGATGATGCTTGCAGAAGACGGGCGTCATCCTGAACGGTACTCGCATGGCAGGCCCATATCTTAGTCTCAGCCAGCAGCAGCGTCAGGTGATGACGCTTGCGCCGCAACTGCGCCAGTCGCTGGAGATGCTCCAGATGCCGGTGATGGAGTTGCGTGCCGCGATCCTTAAAGAGATGGCCGTCAACCCGACGATCGACGACGTCAAGGATCCAACCGAAGCCTTGCTGTCGGAGGTCCAGCCCGACCCTCCGCAGGAGCACCCCACCGACGAAGGGCTCGATTTCGACCCCGACGTGGACGCGATCCTGCGGCAGGACGACGAGTGGCGCGACTACTTCTTGCAAGGCATGGAAAACGCGCCGTCAAACGAAGATGCCGAAGAAAAACGGCAGTATCTCTTCGACTCCATACGCCAGGAAGACTCGCTGCAAGACCACTTGATGAAGCAGCTCGTCCTGACCGAGATATCGCCGGAAGACCGGGAACTGGCCGTGATGCTGATCGGCAATATCAACGACGATGGTTACTTCACCGGCAGCCTGCCGGACATCATCATGGTCACCGGCCGTAGTGAACACGATGTCGTCAAGGTCCTCAAGGTGATCCAGTCGTTCGATCCGCCCGGCGTCGGCGCACGGACGCTACGCGAGTGTCTCCTGCAACAACTCACCCTTGTAGAAGATTCGCCGTGGGAGGACGAGGCGCGTCTGCTGATCGACAAGTATCTGGAAAAACTCGGCGACCGCGATGAAAGTTTTCTCTGCAAGGCGCTCGCGCTGAACCGCGATGAGTTGGCGCATGTGATCGCGTTGGTGCGCAGCCTCAATCCCCGCCCAGGGCGAGCCTTTGAGAGCGAGGTGACAGAATACGTCGAGCCGGAAGTTTTTGTAACTTGGGAAAAGGGGCGTTTCGTAGCCAGAGTGGACAACGGCCAACTGCCGCACATCCGCATCAGCACACATTACCGTAAGCTGCTGGAGGACGAGAACGTTTCAGCCGAGACCAAGTCCTACATCCGTGAACGCATCCGGGCCGGCGCGTTTCTGATCCGCAGCATCCACCAGCGCCAAGAGACCATCCGCAAGATCGCACAGGAAATTGTCGATGCCCAGACCGAATTCCTGCACAAGGGTATCGAGGCCCTCCGCCCCATGACCATGGCCGAGGTTGCTAAGAAGGTGGGCGTGCATGAAACCACGGTCAGCCGTACCGTCGCCAACAAATACATGCGCACGCCGGTCGGCCTGTTTGAAATGAAATTCTTCTTCACGCCCGGCCTGAAGGGCAAGGACGGAGTGGCAGTCTCCAACAAGGCGGTGCAGGATCAGATCATGCGTATCGTGCAGGCCGAAGACCCGACGGCACCGCTTTCCGATCAAGCGATCGAAGAGAAGCTGGCCGAGCAGGGCATCACCGTCGCACGCCGCACCATTGCCAAATACCGCGGCATCCTCAAGATTCCGCCATCGCACAAACGCCGACGCACGTAACAACAACCGACGACCTCGAACGGAACGAGGACAAAAAAATTTAGGATTTGGGATTTAGGATTTAGGATTTTTTCACTTCGGCGTCCGGCGTTCGGTGTTCAAGTTCTGTGGGCGGCGTTTACGCCGCCGGCCGAGCAGACGCTCGTCCCTCCCGGTGCTGCGCGAGCCCGGATCACAGGCACTGGAGGGCGAGCGTCCTCGCGAGCCGCCTTCCGCGCGTTGCGCGGAGGGACTAAACTCCTAAATCCTAACTGCTAACTCAGCGCTGTTGCGCTGCTGCGCGGCAGCTTGAAGACCAACGAGTCTTCCTCAACTGCCGCCAGCCTTTCGGGTGCCGGAAATCCGTAGCGCTCACGCAGCCGCGCCACCGCCGCATCAAGAAACGATTCGGGCGTGGACGCGCCGCTGGTCAACCCGAGTTCATGCACCGCCTCCAGATCAAGCTCATCAATCTGCTCCAGCGTACTCACCAACTCCGCGACGGCACCAGCCGCACGGGCGGTCTCGACCAGCCGCTGGCTGTTCGAACTATTGGCAGAGCCCAGCACCAGCACACGCGCACAATGGTCCGCCAGCACCTTCACCGCCTGCTGACGGTTGCGCGTGGCATAGCAGACATCCGTCGCGGCCGACTGGAGCAACGCAGGGAAGCGCCGACGCAGCACCGCCATGACCGCATCCAACTGCTCACCGCCCAATGTGGTCTGTGCCACCACCGCCACAGGCACATCCGGCGGCACCGCCAACGCTTCGGCCTCGGCCGCGTTCTCGACAACCCGCACCCGCTCCGGTGCCTCACCGGCCACGCCGATCACCTCTTCGTGCCGACGGTGTCCAATGCAGATCACGCAGGCACCCTGCGCCGCGAAGCGCCGCACCGCAGCATGCACCTTGGCGACAAACGGGCAAGTCGCATCAATCGTACGCAACTTCCGCGCTGCCGCACGCGCCACCACATCGGGTGCCACGCCGTGCGCGGAGAAGAGCAGCCGCGCGCCCACCGGCACCTCGTCGACCGATTTGACGAACCGCATGCCCAAGCCGGACAACCGCCCAACCACCAGTTGATTATGTACGATCTCGTTGAGACAGTAGATCGTCTCTCCGGGGTAACGCGCAAGCAGCGCCTCAGCCGTCTGCACCGCCCGCGCGACGCCAGAGCAGAAGCCGTGCGGCTCAACCACCACCAATCGTTTGCGCGCGCTCACGGTGTCACCTCCCCCTCTCCGTCCGCAGTCCGTTCCAGTTCCGCGAGGATCCGCTCCGCTGGCGTCAGATACTTCTTCTCGGCGTTGCACGCCTTGCACGCCGGCACGACATTGCCCTTGGTACTGGTGCCGCCACGCGCGACCGGCACCACATGATCGAGCGTCAGAGCAGCCGCACCAACCTGCCGTCCGCAATAATGGCAAACGCCTTTCTGGATCTGCCGCTGCCACCACTCGCTCTTGCGCAACGCACGTGCCTTCTCACGCTCGCGCGCCACATGCCGCTCGTCTTTCCGGATATCGATCCACTCGCTCATTTTTTCCTCAGTGCCATCAAGCGCCGCGCGTGATTCTCCTCGGCCACCGCCAGCGCCGCGAAAGTCTCGCGCAGGCGCGGGATCGTACTCTTCTCGGCAAGCGTCCGGTAGAACTGTGCCATCGCACGCTCATGCTCGATCGCGTGCTCGACCGCCTTGGACGCTTCGGACGCGTCCTGCATCAGATCCGCCACGGCGGGCAACGCATCGGCCATCTCCTGCGTAATCGGCAGGTCGCGTTCGGCGCCTGCGGCCAGCGCACCCATCATCGCCTCGTGATGCCAACGCTCTTCCAACGCCAACCGCTCAAAAACCGCCTTTTCCTCTGGATCAAGCGAACGCGCCGCCAGCGTCTCGTAGTCTTCAAACGCAGTCTGCTCAAAGATCGCCGCCTGCTGGATCACGAAACTCCCCACCCAATCGGTGATCGCAGAGATTTCGCGCGTCGGTGCCGCGACCACCTGCCTGCGCGGAAAGAAAGCCTCCCGCAGCATCAGCACGCCGAAAATCAGGAACAGCACACCGCCTGCGCACTTGATGTAGCGTTCATCAGGCACAAAACGCCGCAACAGGTCGCCCGCCAGCACACCGAACGCCGTCGAGGTAATCAGCGCCAGCGCCCCAGCGGTGAAAACAGTCCATTTCGCCGACGACGCAGCCGATTGGCTCATCACCGCCAACTGGGTCTTATCGCCCAGCTCCGCCAAGAAAATCAGCATAAAGGTACTTCCAAACAGCGCCCAATTCACATCGCTCTCCTTGATTAGATGGAAGTCAGGAGTATACCCTTTGCCGGGCTCCGTTGAAAGTTGAACGTTCACAAAGATGAATCATCCGTGTTTCACACGAAGATCGCCGTTGTCACGACTGGCCCCTCCTTGGTATGATACCCGTGATGTTGAAACTGTCGCATAAAAGAAATTCGCGTCGTAGCCGTTCCGGTCAGGCCATGGTCGAGTACTTGATCGTATTCGTGGTCATGCTCATGGTCGTCACGGTGTTGTCGGTTTTTCTTTATGCAGTGAGGCAGCAGTCCAACCGAACGCTGGACCTAGTCGCCTCGGAATACCCCTGAGCAATGAGGTACGGGGAATGAACAAACGGGAGGAACTCATGAAACGTCGTTTCGGCCGTCGTAACGGCCAGACCATGGTCGAGTACATCATCATCGTGGTGTTGATCGCTATCACGCTACTGGTTCTGTTCTCGCGTCTCAGCAAAGCCACCGGCCGCAAGATCGCCGGTGCAACATCCGCATTGGACGCCGATGCCGGATCCGAGGCCGAATCTCTCGCTGAGGACATTGACGAGAACAAAGTCAGGAACCTGAACTCCGACGGCAGCTTCCAGTAATACAGAGGTCGGCGTGAACAGACCTTCCAGGCGGACACAGAGTGCCGCCGCGCGGTCCGGTATGCCGGGCAGGCGGCGGCAATGGAGGGCGAGTGTCCCCACGAGCCGCCTTCCGCTATGCGGAAGGATGGGGTCCAACCGATTACGTTGCGGCCAGGCCATGATTGAATCGGTCTTCGTGATCATCGTGGCCTGCCTTTGCTTTTTCGCCATCTTCCAATACGCCAACCTGTTCGCGGCCAAAGCCGTCTTGAGCCACGCGGCCGCGCGCGCAGCACGTTCCCGGGCGGTGGGATTCAACCAGTGGATGGTTGTGAAAAGCGCCCGCGTGGCGGCCATACCAGCCTCCGGACGACGGCTGACACCGGCATCTGTCGGCGTCGATCCCGCCGTCAGAGCCGCGCTCCAGAGAAACCGCGTCGGCGACATCTGGGACTTGGCGCTGGAGACCGACGTCCGCTCCCCGGGCACCCAACTGGAGGTCGCCCGTGTCCCTGACTACATGGACAGCGATAACGACGCTACCGCTGAGTACCTGCTCAATTATGAACTCTGGGATGCCCTCTCCGTAGACATCAGGGAGCCGATGGATGTCGGCGGGATCACCCCCGGCATCCTGACCGTAAACCTGTACCAACGTCACCCCCTGCTCATCGCGCTCGAACCACTGGCCCGCGGGGAATTGCGCGATGCCGGCGAAGACGATGAGTTGGCGCTCGGAGCGTTCTATTCGATCGAAAGCCATTACCCGCTTTACATGGAGGACATGAACTGGTGAGCCGCGGACACAGATCCGGATTGGCGGTACCGCCCGCTCATTCCGGACAGGTGGCGGTCTTCCTGCTGCTCGCGATGACCGTCCTCGTCTTCATGCTGCTCTTCATCGTCGACCTGCACAGTATCATCCAGCGCAAGAATCAAACCCAGAACGCCGGTGACGCCGCAGCTCTCGCGGCAGCACGCTGGCAGGGTGCCACTCTTAACCTCATGGGTGAGTTGAACCTGTTGCATGTGCTGGCGCTTGTCAACAACCAGACCAACGCCGTCGACGCCATCACCAACATGCAGGCGCGGCTCAACTTCACCGGTCCGATGACCGCACTCTTCGCAGCCCAGATCGCCGCTAAGAACAACCGCATGTACGTTGACTCCGAAATGACCGACCTCCTGCGTGAACATGTCGGCACCATCCGCATGCAGTATGCCTCCGTCTTCGACGGTGAACTCTACTTCCCGGAACCCTGGCCGGGCGCTTGGCCGCAAGTCGCCGACATGCTCGGTCAAATCGTCGCCGACGGCATCGCGGCCGGCCCCGACAACGCCCAGTTCTTCCTTGATCCCTCCACAGACCACATCCTCACGCAGAAAGCCTTTTACGACGCTGTCATGGGCCAAAACTGGTGCTGGTTTTATCTCCACGCCCGCGGCTTGCTGGAGTCCTACTCCTCCTTCCGTGACTGGCCCGCACTGCCCGAATTGGGCGTGGCCGATTACTCAGACGCCGAAATCTTTGGCATCGGTCTCTTTCCGATGACGGCCCGTCTGGATGCCTTTTTCTCTGCGTCTGAACTTGAAGAGCGCTTCCATGAAGCCGGGTTCCACACCGTTTCCGCCGCGCAGCTCGTTGACACCAATGTGATGCAACGCGGCGAGACCTGGTACTTTTACAATCCGAGCGAATGGTCGGAGTGGACACGCATCAAGCCGGACGGTGAGGACAGCTTCCCGGTGACCGGCACCGTGCGTCCGGAATACGACCGCGCCGGCGCTGACGCAGTGGTCCGGGTCTACGCCACCGTTGAACGTGAAACCCCCGGCGGCGGAGGCAGGCGCCGTAGTGACAAGGTGGTCTGGACTGCAGCCGCCAAGCCCTTCGGCTATCTGGAGGACGGCACCGGACGGCGACCGGCGACCGACGCCTCTTACTTCGCACTACCCGCCTTTCGCGATGTCCGCCTGATCCCGGTCGATGCCGCTTCCGGATCCGAAAACAGCACCTCTGACGTCGAATGGGTGCGCCATGTGCGCAACCATCTCCGCCCCTATCTTGAAACAGGGCCGCAATCCCCGACCTGCCGCTATTGTCTCGCGCTGGCAACGTGGGAAAACGAGGCATTCCGCCAAGCGGGCATTGACTGGCTCGCGCTCTACCATCAAAACTGCCGCGTGCGTTCTCCCGGCGGCCGCCGCGGCGGGGGTTCTCGGAGGGGACACTGATGCGCACATGTGCCAGAAACAAAACCGGACAGGCGGCAATTGAATTCGTTGTCTGCCTGCTGTTGATCCTGCTCGTGCTGACCGGCATCATCCACGTCGCGCGTCTGGCCAGAACCTCGCTCTTCCTGCATGCCGTGCTGCGGGGCGATGCCGGCCGACGCGCAATGCGCAGCGGAACGCTCGCCCGCGCACCAACGCACATTTCGGACTGGAGCCCCGGAGCGGACAACATCCGGCACACGGCTGACGACCAGCCCGTCCATCGTGGAATGGTCGTCCCCAACACAGCGCAAACGCTGACCGACTTTTCCGTCCGCTCCGCCTCCGACTGGACGTTTGTTGCACCAGACAGCCGCCTGCCGCTCTCTATGATCCGACTGCGCGAATCGCCGAACTCCGTCACCATCGTGGGGTTCGCCCATGGCGAAGAGACCCTGCATGTGCCTGTCGACCACGTGCTGCGCGAACTCGTCTACGACAAAGACGACGTGGCCATCAAAGAAGAGGTCTGGATGCCGCTAATGGGAGGGCTCTATTGATTTTGACATGATGAACATGATTAACATGATTTGGAGGCGAGCCATGATTTGGAGGGCGAGCGTCCCCGCGAGCCGCCTTCCGCTGTGCGGAAGGATGATTTCAGGTTTCACGGCGGAGCACCGTGAGGGGCAAGCGTCTGCTTGCCCGGCGGCGCATGCGCCGCCCACGCCCGCAGTACCGGCAGTGCCCGCAGTCCCCGCAGCAATCTGGAGTGCGCGTGACAAGCTCCGCGCTGTGCGCGGCGACGCTCCGCGCCGCCCCCCTCTCGTGCCCGCGCACCTCCGTGTGCGCGGGGCGCGGCACCGCTTTCCCTCCGCGCCGCGCGCGGAGGGTTCCCCGTCTCTGCCGATCCTGCCGGGACTGCGGATCCTGCGGGTGCCGCTCCGCGCCAGACTGTCATCCGGCGGCGCTCCACGACGCCATCCCATAAAAATCGTCGCGTTGCTCGTCCTGCTCACGCCCGTACTGGACGCCGAAGTTTTTTGGCGCGTTCCGTCCGATGTCAGCGCAACGCTGCGCGCACTTGGCGGCGCCCGCGTGTATGCCACCGATGTCGAAGTCAACGGCGCCCCCGGCACCTTGGCCGCCTACGCCTTCAACGAGTCCCCCGCCACGCTCAGCCAGCGCCTGTCACATCGCTTCAATCTAGCGTCAACCGCCGCAAGACCGAGTGTCCTCGGTCGCGGTAGCGCGTGCATGATAACCCACGCCAGCAAGAACAGCCTGCAACGGCTGCTCGTGTTGCCATCGCCCGCCAGCCGTGACGATAGCGTGGTACTCGCCTTCGAACAATCGCTGCGCCATGCGGCCGCCGCACGCCAGCAGTCACCGGTCTGGCCCGACGGCCTGCCCGTCCTGAATGCCACGCCCCGCTTCACCGCGCTCTGCGCCAAGACCCGCACACGCTTTGTCACGGCTGACGCCGACGCCACGCCCGAAGCTGCCGTGCAGGACGCCGCACGTATTCTCACGGGGGCAGGCTGGAGCGAAACCACGCCCACAACCCCCACCTTCAAACTCTTCGTCTCCGGCCGGAAGCAGTGCCTGATCTTCGCGCACGCGCCATCACCGTCGGACAACACCCAGATTAGTCTCTTGCAACGAGAGGGGGCTACCCCTTAAACTCTCCCCGATCCCATAAAAACCGAAAGAGCCTTGTATGAAGCAGAAACTCATCCTGATTATCTCCGTGGTCATCGGCCTTTTCGCCGCCTTCCTGACCCGCTCCTACCTGACCGCCAAGGACAATGAGGTTGAACGCATGAAAG
>DUPH01000249.1 GCA_012838435.1 Lentisphaerota bacterium
CAAGCGAGTGCGGCGGTGAACGCCACATAGACCACAATAACCATCCCGTCGATAATTGAAAGCCCGTTCATAACAGCTTTAAAACAGCCGAGAACCGTGCAAATGTCGATAGATGTTTCACGTATCTTTTTTCGATGTTTTGCGCATATGTGGTTTGAGTGGAGCGGCGGAACTTGCTACGATACGCGCAACGCATGAAACAGCCCGTCATTCCGCGCGTGGTGATTATGACATCCACGATCGCCAAAGGCTTGCAAGAGATGCTGCAAGGGGTGCTGGCCTATGCGCAGGAGCATGGGCCGTGGCGGATTTACCAGCAGGAGAACCGGCGCTGGATGTACGAGTTGCACGACCTCAAGCGCTGGGGATGCACCGGGGTGATCGCAGCGGATTATCACACCGTCGAAGAGGCGCGGCAGATCGCCACGTTGAAGGTGCCGGTGGTGGTGCTGCTGCAACCGCACCCAATGCGTCAGCGCGGTTACCCGCTTTTCAAATGGCCGTGCGTGGTGTGGAACTCGACCGCGATAGGGCGCATGGCGGCCGAATACTTTGTGGAGCGGCACTATACGCACTTCGCTTTTGTTGGACACATCTACAGCGACTCTTACTGGTCGGTGGCGCGCGAGCGCGGGTTCCGTGCGGCGTTGCGTGCGCACGGTCACCGGAAGTGCCATGTATACGCGCCGTGCACGGCGGCAGAGCAGCGGGACTGGGCGATGGAGCGACCGCGTATGGAGGCGTGGCTGCGTGCGTTGCCGAAACCGGTGGCGCTGTTCGCACCGAACGACCGGCGCGGCAAGCAGGTGTTGGATGCCTGTCTGGACGCGGGGGTTTCAGTGCCGGACGAGGTGGCCGTGTTGGGGGTGGACAACGACGAATGGATTTGCGAGGCATCGGTGCCGACGCTCTCCAGCATCCAATGCGACCCGAGACCGGCCGGGTATCGGATCGCCGCGCATCTCGATCGGCTGATGCGTGGGGAGCGGTGCGTCAAGACCGAGTACGGGGTGGAGCCGATTCGTGTGATCACGCGCCAGTCGACGGAGTGGGTGGCGATTGCCGATCAGAAGATGGCCGCCGCGCTACGTTATATTCGGCAGCATGCGCATGAGCGCGATTTGCGCGTGGCGGACATCGCGCGCAGTGTGGGGCTGTCACGGCGTGCGACGGAAATACGGTTCCGCGCGGCGACTGGGCGCACGTTGCGGGGGGAAATCGAACATGTACGGCTGGAGCGGCTGCGTGCGCTACTGACAGAGTCGGACGCCACGATCGGCGCGTGTACCGAGGCGTGCGGGTTTGCCGGACAGACCCATGCCGGCCGGGTCTTCCGGCAACGCTTCGGCATGACGATGGGGCAGTGGCGGAAGGGGCAGTAACGTTGAACGCCGAACGCCGAACGCAGAACGTCGAAGTTTGAAGCGTTCAGAGGCTCTTGCAAAACCCCTCGTGGCATGGGCGTCCCGCCCATGAGGCAAACACGGGCAAGATGCCCGTGCCACGCCCCTTGTGACATGGGCGTCTCGCCCATGAAAGAGCAACAAGGTTTTGCAAG
>DUPH01000250.1 GCA_012838435.1 Lentisphaerota bacterium
TGCCCGGACGGGGTTTTGCCGAATGACGACCCGTTGGTCAAACACGCCGACCCGTTGATGTGGCTGGCCGCGCTGGATCTGCTGTTGGCGCGTTTGCAAGCCGCCGGCGTGGAAATGGAACGAATCGCCGCGATCGGCGGCGACGGCCAGCAGCACGGTTCAGTCTATCTGAACGACCGCTTCGCACCCACGCTGGACGCGCTCTCGCCCGACGGCGAATTGGCCGGGCAACTCGCGTCCACGCTGTCCCGCCCGACAAGCCCCATCTGGATGGACAGCTCGACCAGCGCCGCCTGCCGCGAACTGACCGAACAGTTCGGCGACCGCCTTCAGGCCGACACCGGCTCGCCCGCCATCGAACGTTTCACAGGACCGCAGATCCGCACCTTCGCATTGTCGGAGCCCGAACGCTATGCGCAGACCGCGCGCATCCATCTGGTGAGTTCCTTTCTCTGCTCCGTGCTGATCGGACGCGATGCGCCGATCGACACCGGCGACGGCGCGGGCATGAATCTGCTCAACCTGCGTACGCTGGCGTGGGATGAGGAGATTGCTGCGTTCACAGCGCCGGACCTCATCTCTAAGCTGCCACAGATCGGCAGCGGCGTCGCGGGTGGTCTGCACGCCTATTTCGCCAAGTACGGCTTGAAGCCCGGCATTCCGGTGGCCGTCTGGACCGGCGACAACCCCGCAAGCTTGATCGGAACGGGATGTTGGCGCGCGGGCCGCGCGGTTGTGAGCCTAGGTACAAGCGATACCTTTTTCGCGGCACTCGATACCTTCCGCACTGATCCTGACGGCTGCGGGCATGTCTTCGGCAACCCGGCGGGCGGCTTCATGAGCCTCACCTGTTTCAAAAACGGCTCGCTGGCACGCGACCGCATCCGGCACGAGGCGGACGTGTCGTGGGACTTCTTCGACAACACAGCGTTCGAACTCACGCCGCCCGGCAATGACGGGCGGCTGGCGCTCCCTTGGTTTGTTCCGGAGATCACGCCACCGGTGATGTCGCCCGGTCTGCGCGCGAACTTCCCATTCGCCGAAGCCGCGCCGGAGGTTCGCATCCGGGCGGTGGTCGAGGCGCAAGCCCTGGCTCTGCGCAGCCATGCGGAGTGGATCGGGCGCTTCGATGTGCTGCGCGTCACGGGCGGCGCATCGCGCAGCGCAGGCATCCGCCAGACGCTGGCCGATGTCTTCCAGGCACGCGTGGAGAACAGCGCGGTGGCCGATTCAGCGGCGCTGGGCGGCGCCCTGCTGGCCGCACACGCGGACGGCGTGCCGCTGACGGAGACAACGGAGCGCTTCTGCCTCGTGACCGACGTGTGCCAGCCCCGCCCCGCAACCGCCACCGTGTACGACCACCTGCTCCCAACCCTCCGCGAGCTGGAGCAGGTGTAATAGGCAGTTGGGGTTGGGAATTGCGGAGGGTTTCCCGTTACTGCCGGTACTACGAGCACTGCCGGTGCCCTATGCACCGGCCTTCTATCCGGCGGCGGTTAAACAATCGATCCCGATCCCGATAGCGATCCCGATCCCGATTTGGATGAAACCTTGAAACCAGAAACCTTGAAACCAATGAGAGTTGAAGATTCAACTGCTCTTTTTAGGCTAAAACAAAACCGCGCGGGCTAGCGCCCATCATCCGGGCGCAGCACAACGAAGCCCGGCAGTCCGCGAATACCGAAAGCCGCGAGCATTTCTTTGGCCGGGCTCCGCTCCGGTCGTTCGGCTTGCACCTTGACCACCACGTAGCGCGCGAGCCGCTGCTTGACCTGCTCGTCCTGAAACGTGGTGCGTTCCATGACCGCGCAGTTCTTGCACCATGTCGCCCAGAAATCGACAAAGAGCGGCTTGCCCTCGCGCCGTGCCTGCGCGACCTTGGCCTCCCACGCCGCGCGATCACCCGCTACGATCGAGCCGTCACGCGCCGCCTGCTTGGCCGACATGAACCCTACCGCCGCCAGATAGAAGTAGTAGACGGCCAGCAGCGCCAGCAACACACCGAATGCCTGCTTCACGCGCACCATCCACATGCCGGGCTTGGGCAGCACCGAAAGCCCCGCACCTGCGAACGGCCAAGGCAGCGCCATGCCCAGGCCCAGCACGAACGGCAGGAACTGAGCGCCGCGCGCCCCGCCGGCATAGAGCGAACCGGCCAGCAGCAACACCGCCAGCACCACCGGCGCGACGCATGCACCGGCCAGCAATGCCGAGAGCGCGCCCGCAGAGAAAGCCGCCAATGCGCCCTTCCGTCCACCGCTGTCGTGCTTCGGCGTTACAAAGCGCGCGAAATCGATCACGAACACATCGAAGAGCGCCAGCGTCAGTGCCGCGAAAATCAGACCGACCGCAAGACTGAACCAAGGCGACGCCTGCAACGCGCCGAAAAAGAGCCCGCTGCGCAGGATGATCCAGCCCAGACCGCCATAGACCAGTACAATCCCCGCGCCATAAGCCGCGCCGAGTCCGAAGCCGCGCCCGCGCGAGCCGGCCCCCGCGCCTGCACCGAGGATCGCCAGATTGATCGGGATCATCGGCAACACACAGGGCGTGAGGTTAAGCAGCATGCCGCCGAGCAGTACCAGCAGGAGCGTCAACAACAAGCCGTGCGCATGAAAGAAGACGACCGGATCGTTCAGAAAACCAGCCAGTCCGGTACGCGACGTATCAGCAGCGGGCGTCTGGCCTTCGGCCTGATCCAGAAACGCGAGAAACTCACCCGTCTTCATGTAGCCGCCGCCGGAAACCATCGCGAAGCCGTGCGTCCATGTATCGGCCCCCTCCGCCGTTGATGGGGCGGTGTCCGCCTCGTCAGGCGCGATGACAAAGCGGCCGGACGCGGCGTCGTAGCGGAACGCATGGCTTTCCGGCATAAAGCACACGGTGTCGTCGCACCCTTGGTAGGCGACCGTCAGTGCGGCACCGTCACGCAACGGCGCGATGCGCCAACGCGATTCGAAGGTACCCGTATAGACGCCGACCTGCTGCGAGGGGTTGATCGGATCCGGCTTGTTCTCAGGCTTGGGCACCTGCACCGGCGATGCCGAGACCTTGAAGGTTTCAGCGTAAATCAGGTGATTGGAGGGTACGCTCAGCGTGATCCGCACCTCGGTCTGCGCGTCATCCGCAGACTCCAGACGCTCGACCTTCAGGCCGAACGGCGATTGCGCGCCGAACACCGCAGAAGCGGACGCACACACCAACAGCGCGGCGCTTGTCACCGCACGCCACACTCGCCGCCACGCCGCGCACGGCGCGTCAATCATGTCAATCTTGTCAATCATGTCCAAAAACCGCCCTCCTCACCCTACGCACGTTGCGCGACCTCTGCCAGCGCGCGGCCGGCGGCGCGGCAGGCTTCCAGCGTCTCGGCGTCCGGCGCGTAGCGGCAGATAAGCGGCTCGCACACCGGTGCCATCTGCATGGTCGCCAGGAAACACGCCGCCTCATCCACGCCCTTCGCGGCCCAGCCGTACGAACCGAAGGCGAAACCCGCCTTGCCCAGCGGCTTAAGTCCGCGCAGATAGGTCAACGTCGCAGCCATGCGCGGCATGATCCCCATGTTGAGCGTAGCGGTACCCGCTGCAAAGGCCGCGCAGTCCATCACCTCGGTAATGATCTGCGTATCGTGCGTGACGTCCACATTGAGCAGCTTGACCTCGACCGGCAACGTTCGGGCACCCTCGGCCACAGCTTCGGCCATCAGGCGCGTGCTGCCCCACATGGTGCAATAGGCGATCACAACTTTACGGGCGGGCTTGCAAACCATCCAGTCCTGATACGCCGCGAGAATCTTGTCAAAGTGACTGCGCCAGATCACGCCGTGGCTCGGCGCCACCATCTTGAGCGTGAGGCCGCCGAGACGCTTGAGCGCCGTCGCCACCGGCCGGCCGTAAGGCAGCACGATGTTGGCGTAATAGGTCTTCGCCTCCTGCATCACCTCGCACATATCCGACTCGTCATCAAAGCGGAACCCCGACGCATAGTGCTGACCGAAGGCGTCCATTGAAAAGAGAATGGCATCCTCAACCAGATAGGTAACCATCGACTCCGGCCAATGAACCATCGGCGTATCGAGGAACTGGAGAGTACGACGGCCCAGCGAAAGCGTTTCGCCGTCCTTGACAACCTGAAACTTCCAATCACGGGTGTCGTAATGGCGGGCCAGCGCATCCTTACACTTTGCATTGCAGAGCAGTGTCGCATTGGGGCAGGCGCGCATCACATCCGGCAGAGCGCCCGAGTGATCCGGCTCGGCATGATTGCAGACGACGTAGTCAACCTTTTCAAGCGGCACATGCGCTTGGATCTGCTCCAGCAGCGGCGCGGCGTAAGGCGCTTTGACCGCATCGATCAGCGCCGTTTTCTCATCCATCACCAGATAGGCGTTATACGTGGAACCCCGACTGGTTTTGTATCCGTGAAAATCACGCACCGCCCAATCGATGAACCCGACCCAAAAAACGTTGTCAGCCACTTTCGTATCCATGAGACTTCCTTTCACTACTCAAAAAAAAGCGACGCTCAGCATAGCTTTTTAAGTCTCCGGGCGCTACTTAAAAAAGGCATGCCCGCGTTGGTGCGTTGGTGTTCGTGTGGTCTGCGGTTTAGTATCGGCGCGGCTTGCTTCCCGAGCCGGAATCTGCCATACTGGTGTTGTTCTTTTCAAAGGGGGCGACTGGTTTCGACGGGGCAGATCGGAATTTCAGTGGCGCGCCGAGGACTCCTGTTGGCCTCGTAAAAAAACAGGAAAAAACCTAAATGCGAACGATAACTTCGCTCTCGCTGCCTAATTAAAGGCGCGACGCTGAACCGCCGATGTCTGCTGAGCGGGGAAGCGACGACTAGCAGATCCTGCCGGGGGCCGAGCAGCCGGGCGCCCGTGTCTTGACGAATCGTGGGTGCTGGTCTTCAAGCGGGCCTGTCTGTCGGTGCGCTTGAAGACGAGACTCAAAGACAGAACACGCGCGTAGAAGCTGGAAGGACGCTGTTTCGGACGGGGGTTCGACTCCCCCCGCCTCCACCATTGAGAAAAGACAAAACCGTCTCTCTGGGGTCATTCACCGGGGTGACGGGTTTTCTTTTTCCCCTTGTTTCGAAAGGGCAGGCTCTACCATCTTCACGCCGGATTCCCAGCCCTCGAAGTGCCGGAAGGAGTGATCCTGGCCCGGGGCAGCGCCAATCCACTGACCGATGCCCGCAGACAGCAGGAGATCGGCACGCCGCGCTTCGGCCGCCCGACCGGGGACTGGGATCTGATCCATGGGGAACTGGTGACCTTCACCGACCCGCAACGCGACCTGCCGCCCATCGACCGGCTGGAAGGCTTCCGGCCCGGCGGCCACAGCATGTACCAGCGGGTGATGGTGGCTTCACTGCAAGGCGCAACCCCATGTGCTGTATGGACTTACACCATGTATGCGCCTCAGAACGGCGAACGTATCACCAACGACAATCAGGCCGTTTTTTGGAAAAGTCGGCACTAATCGGCACAAAACGCTTGATTTTGGTAATCCGCCAATGTAATATGTGGGGGTTAATTTGCGGCACTGTGTCCGGATTTCGGGTTTCCCGGAGACCTTCGGGCTTTTACCGAAAACATGATGAACGAAGGACGAAGGCTATGGATGAGAGATGGCTGACGGTCGATGACATTTGCAA
>DUPH01000251.1 GCA_012838435.1 Lentisphaerota bacterium
CTTGCAAAACCCCTCGTGGCATGGGCGTCCCGCCCATGAGGCAAACACGGGCAAGATGCCCGTGCCACGCCCCTTGTGACATGGGCGTCTCGCCCATGAAAGAGCAACAAGGTTTTGCAAGAGCCTCCAATATGTGCGTGCGTTTCCCGAATCAGGCATGGACAGGGATTGACGAGGTCACTTTTCACGAGGACAGAACGATTGGAATAAGTAACTTGCCGCCAGTCAGGGTCTCGTATTGCTTTAAGGATGGCTGGTTGGACCGGGTTTCTATTGCATTACCGTCAAATGCACCTGATTTCCGTCGTAACGTGGCGGTGAAAACATATGACTCATCTGAATCAATCATCGACCTACCGTTCCTAATGCGTCCGTCCATTCATGTTTTAGGGGAGTACGATATAGAGTGGTCTGAATATGTAAAAAACTCTCGCTTGGAAAAAGTGAAGTTGAAAGTGAAGGAGTTGAAAGAGAGTGACAGAGCGAAAGTGGGAGAAAAAACATTTGGTTATTTGAAGGAACTAGGCGTTTATCCGGTCGTGTACATTTATGACCCTCGCTCGCGACCTCCAGAAAGCGACGGATTTTATGCTTCTTCCACAATGGGCATTGTCGTTGAAACAGCAGTCTCATGCCCATTTGGGCTAGAATTCGAAAGCATCCTGTATATATTCGTCAATTTTAAAAAAATGGGAAAGGACATCAAGATACGGATCGCCAAAGACCGATTCCTTCCGAAAACGGAGGCGGAATGCAAGAAAAGCCTAAAGATCAATTTTGAATCGCGCCGATATGATGGGGAATACAAAATATGGTTATGCAATAATAGGATAACGCTCCTTATTGACAAAAACGGGGATGTGTGCATGGTGGGGGTGGATTATTTTCGTACAGACTCTATAAGCGAACCGACTGCACGGTATTTCATACGGCGTATGATACGGTATCATGAGGCTCAATCACTCATGGATCTTTATGACTAGTGGCGAGAAACTGCGGTGGTATGAGGCTGAATCAATTTTACGGTAGACCCAAATAGTATGAACCGATCTTTATTCATCACAGCAACGCTGTTGGTTATCTTGGGTTGTTCGCCAAAAACAGGTACGGTATCTGTGGAAGATGCGGAGTTTCTGAGTTTTGCCTGGTGGTGTAACGGCGGTGAAGAGAAAAGCCGGATCATTTACGAAATCGAGACGTCGCCCAAGGCGACCTACCGCAATACCGTGATAAACTCTTCTATGCTCACCCACGAAGAAAAGAAGATTATCGCCGATACCATCTCACCTGACGCTTACACGCACGCAACGCTTAAAAAAGCGGAATACCAGAACGCTCAGTTTCTAGTCATTGACCAATTCAATCCGCTACGCATTGTGGGGAAAGACAGCGAGGGCAGGGAGATCATCGAGGGTGGATCAGGCACCTTGGAGTTGATTCCCCTAGGCGCCACCGGCGTGATTCAACGCTGCGTTACGTACTACGACTGGTGATCGAGCACACGACGGGTTAGGGTTGTGAGCGGCAGTTCGTGCGGCGTTGCGAAGCGTGCGCCCGACAGATGCGGACCGGTCACGGGGATACTGCTGAGCCCGACCGCCTCGAAGAGGTGCCATACTCAATCTTCTCCCGTCACCAAACGTGAAATTATCCTTTTGGCAAGAATCTCGTTAATCTCGCGATGGCGGGGCAAAGGTTCGGAGTGTCCGGTGATCGGGTTATGGTAGATGTCGTGACGGCTCCCGCGCCGGAGCAGGACGCACCCCGCATCCTCTATTTGCTTCACGAGGATGCGTCGCTTCATGCGTACTCCAACTCTGCCACCTTTCGTATTCCGGGAATTTCATCAGCATTGAAGATATCGAGAAGATCGCGTAGGCTGGCCTTCAAGTCGTCGAAATCCTCGCCTTGTGTCCAATGGTCTGGATAGTCGTTCAGGTAACCAAGATAACGCCCATCCGACTCTTTCCAATATGTGAAGAGGGTCTTCATGTTGGTAAAATCTCATTTCCCGACGGCTTTGACAAGAATGAATGGCGAATAATCCTAAGAGGAGCGGTCGAGCACACGACGGGTTAGGGTTGTGAGCGGCAGTTCCTGCGGCGTTGCGAAACGTGCGCCCGACGGACGCGGATCGGCCGTGGGGATACCGCTGAGCCCGACTGCCTCGAAGAGGTGCCACACCTGTTTGAAGTGTGTGAAGGTGTGGGTGAAGCATCCCCGCGCTTCGATGCGCGTAACACGCATCCCGGTCGCCGTGCGCAATACACGCGCCGCATCACGCGCGGTCGGCGTCCCGCCGGATGCGCCGTTCGGCAGTTCCCACAATCCGCCCAGCAGACCATCGGGCGCACGCTGTGTGAGCAACACACGTCCGGCTGCATCGCGCACCAGCACCGCCACCGCAGTACGCGTCGGCAGGGTTTTACGGGGCGGGCGCGTCGGCAGCGCGGCCTGGCGTCCTTCGCGGCGCGCCACGCAATCATCGCGCAATGGACACGCATCACAGCACGGTGAACGCGGCGTGCAGCATGTGGCTCCCAGATCCATCATCGCCTGATTGAAATCGCCGGGGCGTCCGGACGCCACGATCCACGGCTGCAGCCACTCCGCCAGCCGCGCACGCGCCGCTGGCTTACGGAAGTCGTCATCCCATCCCAGATAACGTGCGAAGACGCGGAGCACGTTGCCGTCCACCACCGGTGCCGGAATGCCGAAGCAGATGCTGGCGATGGCTGCGGCTGTGTAAGGCCCCACGCCGGGCAGCGCGGCCCAGCCCGCGACATCGCGCGGCAATTCGCCGCCCGACGCCACAATCTGCTGCGCCGCCCGCTGGAGATTGCGGGCGCGTGTGTAGTAGCCGAGTCCCTCCCACAGCTTGAGCACCTGCTGCTGCGGCGCGGCGGCCAATGCCGCCACCGTGGGAAAGGCCTGCATGAAGCGCGTGAAATAACCGCGGACGGTCTCGACCTGCGTCTGCTGCAACATAATCTCGCTGACCCAGACGGCATACGGATCGGGATGGTCACGCCACGGCATCTCGCGCCGGTTTGCGTCGTACCAGTTCAACAGGCGACGGTGGGTGGGAGTCATACCCGCTGGCTACCGGATGAACAGCAGCTCTTGATAGGTCGGCAGCGGCCAGAGCGTGTCATCGACCAGCCCCTCCAGTGCGTCGGCCAACTCGCGCACGCGCTCCATGGCCGGCATCACTTTCTCGCGCATGTAGCGCGCATGGCCAGCCTTGCAGGCGTGATGCGTTTCCGCCTCACGCGAGATCTCGGCCAGTTGGTTGAGTTCTTCCTGCAGGCTGACGGTCAGACGGCTGACCTCGGCCAGCGTTGAGGTGTCAACCGGCAGATCAAGCTGGCGCAGCTTCAGCGCGGTGTCGGCAAGGCTTCCCTGCGCCTGACTGACGGCCGGCAGGATCAGGGTGCGGCCGATCTCTTGCGTCAGACGCGCCTCGACCGTGATATCCTTGATGTAGCGCTCCAGACTGATCTCGTAACGGGCGCGCAACTCGCGTTCGGACAAAACCCCCTGCCGCGCCATGGTCGCGATGGTTTCCGGCGCCACATACTGCGCCAGCGCATCAACTGCCGAGGGAATGTTTTGCAAACCGCGCCGCGCCGCTTCCTCGTGCCAGGCGGCGGTGTAGTTGTCGCCGTTAAACACGATCTTGCCGTGCGCGTCCCACACCTCTTTGACCACGGCCTGCACCGCCGCGTTGAGACGTTCGGGGTCGCCGTTGACGCGCGTCTCCAACTCCGTGGCCAGAAAATCGAGCGAGTCCGCCACGATCGCGTTCAACACCATGAGCGGACCGGAGACCGATTGGCTGGCGCCGACGGCGCGGAACTCAAACTTTCCTTCGGTGAAGGCAAAGGGGCTGGTGCGATTGCGGTCGCTCTTCTCTGTCATCAACGGGGGCAGGCTGTTCACGCCGAGCGCCAGCGCCTTCTTGCCGCGGTGCAGCACATGCGACGTACTGGCCGCGACCCGCTCGAACAGCTCGGTCAGATGATCGCCCAGGAAGATCGAGATGATCGCCGGCGGCGCTTCGCACGCGCCGAGTCGGTGGTCGTTGCCTGCGTGCGCGACCGACGCACGCAGCAGCGGGCCGTGGAGCGAGACCGCCCGGATCACGGCCGCGCAGAACACCAGAAAGCGCGCGTTGGCCTCCGGCGTCTCGCCGGGATTGAGCAGGTTGGCGGTCGCGGTGTTGAGCGACCAGTTGACATGCTTGCCGGACCCGTTCACGTCGGCAAAAGGCTTTTCGTGCAGCAAACAGACGAAGCCATGCTTGGCGGCCGTGCGTTGCAGAATCGCCATCACAAGATGCTGGTGGTCTGCGGCGATGTTGGCCTGCTCGAAGATCGGCGCGATTTCGAACTGTCCCGGCGCGACTTCGTTGTGGCGCGTCTTGATCGGCACCCCAAGGCGGATGAGATCTTGCTCGCATTCGATCATGTAGGCCAGCACGCGCTCATGGATCGCGCCGTAATACTGATCTTCCAGTTCCTGACCTTTGGGCGGCTTGGCACCGAACAGAGTGCGCCCCGCGCTGATCAGGTCCGGACGCAGCAGAAAAAGCCGCCGGTCGATCAGGAAATACTCCTGTTCGCAACCCGCGTTGGCGTCCACCTTCTGTTCAGGTTCGCCGAACAGCGTCAGGATGCGCCGCGCGTGGCGGTCGACCGCCTGCATCGAGCGCAAGAGCGGCGTCTTCTTGTCGAGCGCGTCGCCGTTCGAGGCGCAAAACGCACAGGGGATAAAGAGCGTGCGACCGCCGGCCGCTTCGAGAATGTAGGCGGGGCTGGTCACATCCCATGCCGTGTAGCCGCGCGCCTCAAAGGTCGCGCGCAGTCCGCCAGAGGGCAGGCTGGAGCCGTCGGCCTCGCCGCTGACAAGCTGTTTGGCCGAGAACTTGGCAATGGCGCCGCCGTGTCCGTCGGGCTCCAGGAAGCTGTCGTGCTTTTCTGCGGTCAAACCGGTGAGCGGATAAAAGACATGGGCGTAGTGGGTGGCGCCGTTTTCAATCGCCCAGTCGCGCATGGCCTCGGCCACCGTCCCTGCGACCGACACATCGAGCCGCTCGCCGAGATCGATCGTGCGCCGCACCTTGAGGTAGACCGATTCCGGCAGACGTTGCCGCATCACATCGTCGTTAAAGACACAACTGCCGAATGCCTGCTGTGCGGCGCGAAAGGCACCGATCTCCGCGTGCGCGAAGCGCGACGGAACAGCGGCGATTGACTGGATAGCGGCATATCGAGTATTCATCACGTCAGACGGTCTCCCGGATCAGGCCTGTCGCGGCTGGCGCAAATCCAGCGCCATCGCGATTTCAGGACAAGTGAAAGGGTTGGCGTGTTTGGTGCAGTTGATGCACCCCATGTAAAGTTTGTGCATGACCTGAGTCTTGGGAATGATCTTGAAACCGAGGGTCTCGAAAAACTTCGGCGCAAAGGTCAATACGATCGCCTGCGCAGGCTCGAAGCGCCGCACCTCATTCAGGATACGCGTGACGATTTGCGTGCCGACGTGCGTGCGGCGGTAGGCCTGCAACACCGCGACCGACTGGATTTCAACCGCGGCACGTTCCGGCTCGCCGATCTCCGGCAGGATCTTCCAAGCGGCGCACCCCACTACGTTCCCGTCGATCTCACAAACTACGAACCGGTCAATGTTCTGGACAATATCACCGATCGGTCGCGAGATCAGGTCATCCTGGTGACTGCGGATCAGTTCAAAAATCTGTACCGCGTCGCGAAGGACAGCGGCCCGGATCAGATGGGTTTTCTGTGTTTCCATGAATGGCCTCTACGATACCCTTTCAGTCCACTCCGCCTCAAGCAGAAACACGAAGGCGCGAAGGTTGTTTGGGGGCAGGGTTGGCCGCAAATCACACGTCACGAGTCGCGAGTCAACATCTCTTATTGCGACCACGCAGTGGCTCGCAATGATGAGTGTAAAAGTGGCGGCCCCACAAATCTCCCGCAGTTTCTCCACCGAGCAGTGCCTTTCATGGTTCAGCGCGGGACGAATACAGAGAACGGGCCGCGGCAATTTGATCAACCTGTTCTTCGTGCAGTTTCTCGAACTGCGGCAACGTCTTAACCCACGGTGCGGCGAGGAACCCCTGGATGTTATCCGGTGCGCATGTTTTTTTGATGAACTTCGCCGTTGCGGCCATGTTTTCCGGCGTTGACCAGTTCGATCCCGTCGGCACCTGATCGAACCCCGCCTCGTCCAGCCATACGTAGGCGTTGCCATACGCCTTACGGTTTTGGGGCTTGTCGAGGTCAATCTCGCTGAGTCCGTAGTACCAGTTCGATTGGAGAACGCTTTTCGGCATGCGCTTCAGGAATTCGTCCTTCGCGTGCCAAATCTTGTCGCTCCAGCACCAAGCGCGAACGCCGCGTTTCTCGACCTCTTTCACGATGAAGAGGAAATCATGCCACCACAGGTCGCCCTGGCGGACGATGGCGATGGAATGACTCTGCTGGTGCTTGGCGGTCTCTTCGTCGAATCCGATATGGAAATAGCGCGGCGTATCGAAAGTCTCAATCACGTCCGCGATCACATCCGCGCAGACCTGATAATATTTCGGCGTCGAGACCATCTTGTGATAATCCTTGAGCCAGATGTCGTGCGTCGTGGAGAAATTGAGCTTGGGGATCGGCTCCAGCCCCTTAGTGCGCAACTGTTCCAACTTTCGTCGGAAACGCTCGACGCTCCACGTTCCCTTCACCGCCAGTTCCGGGTGGCTGGGATAGTACAACGCCTCTTCCAGATCGATGACAATGGTATTGAGCCCTTTCGCCACCATGCGGTCGGTGATGCGGTCGAAAACGCCTTCGTCGAAGCGCACATGATCCGCCGCCGTCATCAGCTTGATGTCATCGCCCTGATACTTCCCCCACTTCTCGACAGGAATGTCGCTCTGGATATTCACGCCGAAGTGCAGCAAGATGGCCCACATGAATTCCGGTTGCGGCCGCACTGCCGCCGATTGGAACGTAGAACACCCTGCGGCCGCAGCCAGACCGGTTCCGATAAACGCTCGTCTTGTCACGTCCATTTTACTCCCTTTCTTTTCGAGAAACCTTCTCCGCACGAAGATTGTCAAAAAGCTTGCTCCTGATCCTCAAACGCGCAGGCATTGTATAACAAATCGTATGGTTTGAATACGCTTGAATTAGGGACGGGGGGTGTAGTAAGGTTGGCACCCATCACGACCTGATACCACACGTCTACTGACCACTTATGAAGCCGATCTATTTTGACAATAATGCCACGACCTGCATCGCTCCCGAAGTGCGCGACGCGATGATGCCGTTTTTCAATGAGCTATACGGCAACCCCTCCAGCATGCATATGTTCGGCGGCCAGGTTGCCAAGCATGTGCAGCACGCGCGCGAACGCGTGGCCGCCTTCCTTAACGCGGACCCCACCGAGATCATCTTTACGAGCTGCGGCACCGAAAGCGACAACATGGCAATCCACGGCACCGCTGAGCTGCTAGGCCCGCAGTCCAAGGTCATCACCTCGCGCGTCGAGCACCCGGCCGTTCTGGGGCCCTGCCGCCGTCTCAAAAACATGGGGCACCGCGCGATCGAGCTGCCGGTGGACACGTCGGGACAGATCGACCTCGAAGCGCTGCGCGATGCGCTGAAGGACGGTACGCCCGCGATCGTCAGCTTGATGTGGGCCAACAACGAGACCGGCGTGATTTTCCCGATGGAGAAGATCGTTGAAATCGCCAAAGAGGCAGGTGCCATCATCCATACCGACGCCGTGCAGGCTGCGGGCAAGCTGCCGATCGACGTAAAGCGCGTGCCGGTCGACATGCTTTCGATTTCCGGTCACAAGCTGCATGCACCCAAGGGCATCGGCATCTTTTACCTGCGGCGCGGCACGCGCCTCAAGACCTTCATGCTCGGCGGCCACCAAGAGAGCGGGCGGCGCGGCGGCACGGAAAACGTGCCGTACATCGTGGGGCTCGGCAAGGCCGTCGACCTCGCGGCGGCGTATATGGATGAGGAGCGGCGTACGCTCGCGCGCCTGCGCGACAAACTGGAGAACGGCCTGCTCGCCACCTGCCCAGACGCGCGTGTCAACGGCGACCGCATGAACCGTCTGCCCAACACCACCAACATCAGCTTCGAATATATCGAGGGCGAGGCCATCCTGTATCACCTGAGTGATCTGGGTATCTGCGCGTCGACCGGCTCAGCCTGCGCGACCGGCTCGCTCGAACCGTCGCACGTGATCCGCGCGATGGGCGTGCCGTTCACGGCGGTTCACGGCTCGGTGCGCTTTTCACTCAGCCGCTACAACACGGAAGCGGAAGTGGACACCGTACTTGAACACATGCCGCGCATCGTGCGCAAACTGCGCGACCTCTCGCCCTTCGGCAAGGGCGATACGTTGCCGGTGGAGTTGTAAAACGCAGAACGTTGAACGTAGAACGCAGAATGCAGAACGCAGAACGCGAAACGCAGAACGTTGAACGCAGAACGCAGAACGTTGAACGCAGAACGCAGAACGTTGAACGCAGAACGTAGAACGCAGAACGCAGAATGGAGAACGGGAGAAAAATGGCAGAGAAAACATACGACTTGGAAGAGCGTCTTCTGAACTATGCGGTGCAGATTGTGCGGCTGGTCGAAAAGCTGCCGAATACGCGGGCGGGCAACCACATCGCCGGCCAACTGCTTCGCTCCGGCACCTCTCCCCTGCCCAATCACGGAGAAGCGGAAGGCGCGGAGTCCCGCAATGATTTCATCCACAAGTTGGGAATATGCCACAAAGAGTTGCGCGAGTCGTACCGCTGGCTAAAACTGATCCAGCGCGTACCGCTTCTGCCGCCTACGGACACCGCCTTATTGGAAACGTCCCTTCGTGAAACCGATGAACTGTTGCGAATTTTTATCTCGAGCAGTCGAACCGCCCGTGCCAACGCCTGCCGGGAAGAAACACCAGAGTATGAGGCCGAACGTCGAACGCAGAACGTAGAACGCAGAACGCAGAACGCAGAATGAAGGATGGAGAATGGGGAACGTCGAACGCAGAATAAAGGATGGAGAATGGGGAACGGGGAACGCAGAACGTCGAACGCAGAACTTTAAACGCAGAACGAAAAACACTTCGACGTTCTGAGTTCTGAATTCGACGTTCTGAGTTCCTGCCGTCTTTGCCCGCGTGCATGCGGCGCGGATCGCCTCGTGGGCCAGTTCGGCTACTGCCGGGCGGGCGTGCTGCCGCGTGTTTTCCGTTACGGCGCGCACTTCGGCGAAGAGCCGCCACAAATCATACCCATCAGAGACTTAAAGAACCTCGACACCTACACCAAACACTTTCTCTTGAAAACGCCGGAGCTTCCGTCTACAGTTGACCGCGTGCGAACGTCGAGCTCAGAACACAGAACGCAGAACGTCGAACGCAGAACGTCGAACGCAGAACACAGAACGCAGAATGAAGGATGGAGAATGGGGAACGCAGAGCACAGAACGCAGAACGCAGAATGTAAAACGCAGAACACAGAACGCAGAACGCAGAACGAAAAAAACTTCGACGTTCTGAGTTCTGAGTTCGACGTTCTGAGTTCCTGCCGTCTCTGCCCGCGTGCATGCGGCGCGGATCGCCTCGCGGGCCAGCTCGGCTACTGCCGGGCGGGCGTGCTGCCGCGTGTTTTCCGCTACGGTGCGCATTTCGGCGAAGAGCCGCCAATCACCGGGACGCGCGGTTCGGGCACCGTCTTCTTCTCGCACTGCACGATGCGCTGCATCTACTGCCAGAATCATCCGTGGAGCCAAGCTGGACATGGCGATGACCTCACGGTGGAAGTGCTACGCGATATTCTCGCGCAGCTTGCACGGCAGGGTTGCCACAACTGGAACCTGGTCTCCCCTACCCCATGGCTGCCGCAGATCCGCGAAGCGGCGAAGCCGCTACTTCGCGCTGGAATCGCCCTCCCATTTGTGTATAATACGTCGGGTTACGAATCACTAGAGACATTGGAGGCTTTTGCCGACTTGGCGGACATTGCGTTGATTGATCTGCGCTATGCCCGGGCCGAGAGCGCGGCGGAAGGTTCCGATGCGCGGACGTACGTCGAGGCGGCGCGCGGTGCGTTGCGGTGGTTCTGGGAGCGTCTGGGACCGCTGGAGACCGACGCCTCGGGAATCGCTGTGCGCGGCGTGATCTGCCGGATCTTGGCGTTGCCGGGGCGTATCGCCGAAGCGGTGGAGAACCTCGAATGGCTGGCGCGGCATACGGGCAGCGGTATCCACGTCAGTGTGATGTCGCAATACACGCCGTTGCACCGCGCGTTGCAGACGCCGGGCTGGGACCGCAAGGTCTCGGCTGACGAATACGCGGTACTGGTGGAGGCAGCCGAAGACCTCGGATTGGGGAACGGCTGGATACAGGAGTTTGAAGGCGAAGCGCCCGCCGACCTGCTGGGGCAGAATATGCCCGCAGGCGAAGGTGCTGTGGGTGCGGGCTCGAATACGCCCGCGTAGGACAGTGTTATAGAGAGTCAACGGGTCGCGCGGTGCGCGGCTGAAAGGGTAACGATGAGCGGTCATAGTAAGTGGTCCACCATTAAGCACAAGAAGGGCGCGGCGGATGCCAAGCGCGGTAAGATTTTTTCAAAAATTGCCAAGGAAATGACGATCGTTGCCAAGGCAGGCGGCGGCGACCCCAACACCAATCCCACGTTGCGCACCCTGATCGCGAAGGCTAAAGCGGTCAACATGCCTAACGACAACATCGACCGCGCCATCAAAAAGGGCACGGGCGAGTTGGCGGCCGACATCCTTGAGGAGATCACCTACGAGGGGTACGCGCAAGGCGGCGTGGGGCTGGTGGTCAAGGTACTGACGGACAACAAGAACCGCGCGGCGGCCGAAGTCCGCAACATCTTCAAGAAGAACGGTTCTGATTTTGCGACCCTGGGCTCGGTCTCGCGCGGCTTCGAGCGCAAGGGCACGATCATGATTCCGGCGGCCGAAGGAGTGACCGAAGAAAAAGTGATGGAGGTGGTCCTCATTGCGGGTGCCGAAGACATGGAATCTGAAGAGGACGGCTTCACTGTCACCTGTTCACCCGCAGCGTTCTCGGATGTGTGCGCGGCGCTGGAGGCAGCCGAGATCGTGTTCGATCAGGAAAACTCACAGGTCGGCCTCGTGGCGCAAACCTTGGTGCCGGTCAAAGAGTTGTCGGTCGCCAAGGCGGTCAACAAGTTCGTCGACGCGCTGGAAGAGCATGATGACGTGCAGGACGTCTACACCAACATGGATATCGACGACGCGCTCGTCGAGCAGCTTGAAGCCGAATAATCGGCCGAACGACGTGATCCACGATACGGACGCAGGCGCACCGCCTGCGTCTTTTTTTGTGCCGTGGCGACGGATGCGCCCCTATTCCGCTGACGGCTGCTTTTCAGAACTGTCCCGCACATCCGCGAACAGCCGCAAATCGGAGGGCGCGGGAAAAGCGGCACAGGCGGAGCGGGCCGCTTCGGTCAGAGGAATCTGCCATGCGTCGAACACCGACGCGATGTTGTGCCCGGTGATGCGCGAGAAGCGGATGGCCCACTGGTCGCGTTTATCGGCATCGTTTTTCGGGCGTTGCGCGGGTTCGAGCGTACGGTATTCGGCAAACAGCCGCTCAAACGCCTGCCATCCATACGTCTGTTGCAAACGCACGAACACCTCCAGCGCCAGAAATGGATCGCGGCACCAGGCCTCGTGCGATTTGCCCTCCGCCACCCATTTGCGCACGGTTTTCTGGATGCCGGGTTCCCCCATGCGTGTCTTGCGCGGCGGAATGCCGCAGGCATGCTCCATGTTGTAGAGCGTGAAAAAATTCACCGTGACCTCGCCGGTGCCATGGAAGGTCCAATCCCCGTTTTGATGGTTGTGGCCGAGTTCATGGAAAAAGCCCCAGTCGCCTTTCTCCCGCAGCTTGGCCAAGTTGACCAGATCAGGCGCCGTGACCGTCGGGATCATAATAGGATAGCCGGCATGCATCCAGCCCGCGCACAACTGGACGTCGGCGCAGAAGCGCTCCGGCGAGCGGCGCTCGGGAGGCAACCCGGTCAGCCGCGCGTCTTGATCCGCGATACGGTCCCAGAATTCGAGCAGGGCCAGCGGGTCTTCCAGTCCGCGCACCGCCTCGGACGGCACCGTCAGGATCACCTTGTCGCTTTCAATTTCGGCCCAAGGCGATGGCAGCGCGCGCATCGTCGTGCGCCACGCCGCTACGGTATCGCGTCCCTTTTTGAACCAGATCGTCTGACAGGCATTCCGCAACGTCACGCGCACGATGCGCTCCGCGGCCTCGACCTTATCCGGCACGACCACATAGATCAATCCGCCGAAGGGCGAAGCGAATTCCACCCGTGTCGCATTGAGCGGCACGGTCACATCCACTTTCGGCGCGCGACGCCACTCGTCATGGCGCGTGTTGTCGCAGGTTGTGGTGCCGATCCGCAGTTTGAGTCCCAACTTCTCGGCCCCGGCCGGCAGTTCGACGGTAACCGGCTCCCCCGCTACGGCGTAAAGCCCCGTGCTGCGCCAGCGCGGCACATCGAGATTCACGGCCACCACGCGCCTTCCACGCGGCGCGTTGCGCGGCGGCAGACCCGGATAGACTGCCGCTGCCGGATGCGCGGCCCACAGGTCGAGCGGCTTGGCACGCCACGCGCGCTGGTGGTCGATCAACGCGAGGCGCGCCGCGATGTCAGCCGCCGTGAGCGGCGCGTCGGGCGTCGGCAGTTTGGCTGCCGCCGGCGAATCTGCCAGCGTCTTCAACGCAGTGGACAACGCGCACGGCTCGGGCGGCAGCACCGCACGGGCCGCGCAGAGCGTGTGGCTGATCTGACGTAGCGTCGCGCGGTCGGTCACGCCACCCGCAACGGCCAGCCGCAGCGCCTCCGTCGCATTCACCGCCGCCGGAATCTCGCGGTCGGTGCGATACCCCTCCGGATCTGTGCGGTTGGCGAAATCGTCATTGATGAAGAGGCCCGCCGGTCCGAGCAGGCGGTTGAACAGGTTTTCTGTGGCCAGGGATTTGCCGCCGGTCACCTGCTGCCAGCCCCATCCGATACCGGAGGCCAACAACCCACCACCGCCCGTGATAAAGGCGCGCACACGTTCGACGTCATCCCCCTTCAAGCTGTCGGGATAGGCCGCAAGGACACTGCGGGCAGTAAGCGCATCGAGCGAAGGGATTTCACGTACGTTCAGGCCCTCGATGCCGGACAGCGCGCGGGTCATGGCTGCATCGCGGTAGACCATCACAACCACATCGCTCTGCCCCTTACCGAGCCAGCGCACGGCATTGCGGATGAAGATCGCGGTATCGGCCTTAGCAACCCCTTCCGTGTAAAACGAGGGATGCCCCACCGCGACGACGCGTCCCTGCCCGTAATGACTAGCGGCGGCGACGGGCTGCACCGACTGTCCGCACGCCGCACCCACCAACGGAAATGCGTTCGATCCCACACACAGCACGACTCCCGGAGCGCCTCCTGAGTCGATGGCGCGCACGTGCTGCAACAAGGCACCGCGTGCCTCATCCTGCAACGTCGCGCCGCAAGCGACCGCGACACATCCAACAATACCCGCTATCCAACCCATCATGCGCATGAATATCCCTCCCGGTGCCGACGGAACACGGCACACCGTTTGTGGTGCGTGTTTTCTATCAGAAGCCATTGCGTCGAGTCAAGCGTGAGGTAATCTGTTCGATAGACTTGCGGAGCATCGCGAGTATCAATTTTGAGAATTTTTGGGGTTGACTTTTACCCCCCCCGCACAATGCGTGCCAACCGTAGGGACCGGTGGGCTACCGGTTAATCCTACGGGATGGTAATGAACAGAATCCAACCGAAAGGTCACTTATGAACGGAAACAGAAACACCGTATCCTGTTCCGCGTTCCTCTCCCGCTTGGCGCGCCTCTGTGCGCTTGCTGTAGCGGGGCTGTTCGCGGCAACGGCCACCGCCGACCCGTACCTCACATTCTCAAGCGCGGACACGTTCACGATCACGCCGCAGGAAGCGTTGTGGGACGGGACGCTCCAGTACTCCACCGACGGGCAGAACTGGGCGGCCTTCGGCACCGCCGGCGCGACCGCGGCGGACGACGGCTCCGGCACGTACAAGCTCTACCTCCAAGGGACGGACAACACCCGCATCTCGGCCGCCACCACGAACGCGATCGCCTGGACGCTGACCGCCGCCGGGACGGTCGCCTGCTCCGGCAACATCGAGGCCCTGCTCGACCATGCGGCGGTGGCCGCCGGACAGCATCCGGCGATGGCCGACTACTGCTTCGCAAACCTGTTCACAAACTGGACGGCATTGGTGCAGGCACCTGCGCTGCCGGCCACGACGATGACCACCTACTGCTATGGCAGAATGTTCCTCGGCTGCACGGGCCTGACGCGGGCACCCGTGCTGCCGGCCATGACGCTGGCTCCCGTTTGGTGCTACGGCGGCATGTTCCGGGGTTGCACGGGGCTAACGAAGGCACCTGCGCTTCCGGCCACGACGCTGGCCGAACGATGCTACCAGGCCATGTTCAACGGCTGTACGGGGCTGGTGCAGGCACCTGCGCTGCCCGCGACGACACTGGCCGATCAGTGCTACGGCGGCATGTTCTGGGGCTGCACGGGGCTAACGAAGGCACCGGAGCTGCCGGCCACGACGCTGGCCTATCGTTGCTACAGCAGCATGTTCCGGCGCTGCACGGGACTGACGCAAGCACCCGCGCTGCCGGCCACGACGCTGACCGATCACTGCTACGACTGCATGTTCGAAGGCTGCACGGGCTTGACGCAGGTACCTGCACTGCCCGCCACGACGCTGGCCCCCTATTGCTACGGTGCCATGTTCTGGGGCTGCACGGGTCTGACGTGGGTGCCTAAACTGTCGGCGACGGCGCTGGCTGATTACTGCTACGCCGGTATGTTCCGGGACTGCGCGGGCATCTCGTTGCACGCCCAAGGCCCCGGCACGGAGTGGAGCATCCCGTCCGCTGCGGTGCCCGCAACGGGCTGGCACAACGGTATGTTCGCCGGCACGAGCGGCACCTTCACCGGCAATCCGGTTATCGGCGTCGTCTACTACTGCACGTCGGGTAGCGGCCCCGGCCCCGATCCCGATGACCCGGAAGCGCCGAACATCGTCGCGATCACCGTCGACCCCGGCGCCTCGACGCTCGCCATCACGATCGACAACGCCATAACCGGCGCGTGGTACACGCTCCTTGTGGCGGACGAGCTTGGCGATCCTTGGGCGGTCAGCCCGGCCGTCCAGGCGACGGCGGACGGCATTCTGATCTTCCAGAACGTGCCCGCGACGCTGCCGCACCGCTTCTACAAGGTGAGGGCCAGCGCGACCCAGCCGTAGCCGCAAGCGATTACAACGAAAGACAGATAACGAACAAAGGATGACTAATGACGCGGGGGACGAGCGGACGCTTGTTCCCCGCGCATTTTTGAACGTCGAACGCAGAACATTGAACGCAGAACGCAGAAGGTTGGGAAGGCTTATTACCTCTTACCTACTACCTCTTACCTATTACCTATGCCGGTGTTGACACGAACGAAACGATAGATCGGCGGAACGATGCGTGCTGCGGTTCGATTTGACTTTTGCGGAAGAAGGTTTGCCAGTCTGGCGAGGTTGGAGACTGCTCCTCGTAGTCTTGCAATGTAAGTCCGTCGGCTTCCCGGACAGTCAGCTTTGAGGTGCGCTGTACGGGAATATACTCGACCCATTTGACGGGGATCTCATGCCAGTTGCCGTCCCCCCCCAACTTTGAGACATAGTCAACTCGGTGCTCTCCCCGGAAACCGTGCGCGGTAACGGCCACCTCCGTGTAACCGGCATCCGTGCGGACAGCTTGCGTTTTGAGCAGGTTTTCGGTGACGGATTCGTCATGCTCGAAGGCATGCTGTCCGTGGAAGTTGGCGATGGCCTCGTGTTCCCAGAATGAAGCGGTCTTACCCAGCACACTCGCATAGATGTCGGCGTGGGAACGATGTTGTTGGTAGAGGGGAATGGTTAGAACCGGAGCGAGAGCAAAATACAGGGCGCGAAAATAGGCATTGCTGTAGGTGTTGAAAAACTCGCGGGCGGCGGCAAGATCGTAATTATGAAAAAGCGAGGGGGCAGCCGTGATGTCGGTCGTCGCAAGGTGTGCGGGCCTGACAAGGTTAATCATGCGGTCTTTGATAAAGACAAAATTGTCGCCAAAGCCGACGGTCTTGTCGCGCAGGAGATTAAGCATCTGTTGCTGCGCCAGAGGGGTAAAGAGCAGGCGAAACTGAACTTCGTCGTTGCGGTCGGTGGCGTGGAAAAGCGCGGCGAATTGCCGGTTGGACATGATGGTGTACCCGTACTCGTCATCGAGATTGCGGGAGAACGCTTCGAGTTTGGCGACGGTACGCTTCATACGCCACCTGCTAAAAAAACCATCGCCAGCATTTGAAAGGCTGGAGGGCGTGCGGCTGAAGGTAAGGTCAGGGGCGGCCTCGTTGCCGTAGATGAGGAATTTTTCGCGGGAGTATTCCGGCGCAGGCTTGTCGACGGATGCGTGAAGCGTCTCGGTGCGCGTAACCCAGCGCGTCCGGGTGCGGCCCTCGGAATCTGTGTAACTTTCGCGTTCCTGCCAAGAGATCGTGATCGAGCCATGGTAGGTCTTGGTTCCCATACGGAAGTCGAGCGTCTCGGCAAGGACAAAGGGATTGCCGTTGATTTCCCCGCTCTGCGCGAAGAGCACGGATCTATCACGGTTAAAGCTGTCATCCCAGCCGAAGGAATGGTACAACTCGTCGAGTCGCGCGCGAGAGAAGTATGGGTCGAGCGCAAGGCGCGGGACAGTCTGCTGGACAAGCTTGGCGATCATGCCCCAGTCATAAAGCCGGTTGAGCGGGGCAAGTTGCGCTGACGCCTCGGCCACTTTCTCCTCGCGGTGCTCAGCAAGCGACCGGAGGCGTTCGTCCAACAAGCGGATAGCTGGATTCAGTTTGGCAGCGATGAACGCAATACCGGCCGCTGCAACCGCAGCGCAAATCGCCGCCCATAGGCCGTTGACACGTATCGGGAGTTCAATGTCCGGCGAGAGAAACGGCAAAATGAAAAGTACAAGACCGATGAACCCCACAATGACGATGATGACAGACAACGCCCGCAGTACCTTCCAATTGGAACGGCTCGAATCCGCGGCGGCGAGTTGCGCGTCGAGCGCACGTATTTCCGTCATGGTTGCGGCGTTGGCATCCCCGTCCACACCGGAACGTTCGACCAACTTCTCAAAAAAGGCGGCCGTGTTTTCTGCGTGCTCCGCCTTGAAACGGTCGCGATAGAGGGCCAACGGTTCGTAGACATCTTCCGTCAAAAGAACGTGCTCCGCGCCTGCGCCTTTGTTTCAGCCGAAGCCGTGAACGGGATACGCGTGGTGTACCCCGCGCGGGCGGCCACGATCATTTTGGTTGGCCAAGCGAAGATGTCCGTGTTCCAGATATTGACGGTGTCGTTGTACAGCGCGCGTGCAGCCGTAATCTCTTTCTGCAGGTAGCTGTTCTGGCGCATAGCATCGGCGATAGCGGCGTGAGCTTTAAGCTCGGGATAAGCTTCGACCTGCGGAAAGAGGCGACCGAAAGCGCGATCAAGATGTCCCGACACGACGTTGCGCTCGTTATCGGCGTGTGCACCCCCCCGGAAGGCAGCGACGGTTTTCATCACATCCTTATCGAGATCGATAGCTTTCTCGACCAGCGGTGCGACGTTCTGCAGGATCTGCACGCGCTGCTCAAGGAAGTTGTCGATCTGCGAGGCATCGGCTTGAATCTTCTGCTGAAGCTTTTGGAAATAATTCCTCGCATTTATTTTCATGAAAAGAAAGATGAGGCCCGGCAAGATGCCGAGCGCCCACAGCATAATCTCGAAAAGCGTCGAACCAAAGCCCACCTTCACGGGAATTTGCTTTTCGATGACATTGATATCCCGCCCCTGCTGATTGACAGGCGCATTCATTTCATCCAATTCATTAGCCATTCTGTAACCCCCCAATCAAATAGGAACGAGTACCCTGTTACACGACTCCCGAACGATAGCACACGCCCTGCCCCATTTCAAGCCACCGCGCAGATCATTTGCAGAGTAGCTCTTTTACTCTCAGGATCGCGAACCACTGTGTGGTCGCAATAAGAGAAGTTGACCCGAGACCTTCGACCCGCGACTTGCGGCTGAGCCCTCCCCCCCAAAAAAAATCTGCGTAATCTTGCAATCTGTGGATCAATAAACCAACTCCTAACTCCTAAATCCTAAATCCTCCTTTTCTCCCAAGGCTTGCGTGCATGCTGGAAAACCGCTACACTGCCTCCAGTTTTCAAGGTTGTTTAGGGGCGTGGACCGGATTAAATTCAGGTGGTAACACGATGGCGATTGGTTTTAAAGAGATTTCTGTTCAGAAACGGAAAGCGGATTGCCTTTGGGCAGTAGGGCTGAGCTTGCTTGCTCTGTTGGTTTATGCACTGACGATATCCACCGGGGTTTATCCCGGAGAGTCGGCACGGTTGGTGGCGACCTACAGCGGACTCACACCGATTGAACTGCCCCTCCACCCGATTTGGGGGGCGATCGTCTCGTGGCTCAGTTCGGTCCCTCTGTTCACGCTCCCGCTTCGACTGAACCTGTTCAGCATGCTGTGCACGGTCATTTCGGTGGGGCTCCTCTATCGTCTCATGGCGTTTCTGGTCCATGAACTCATCTACGAAGAGTACTCCGTCGAGTATTCGGCACGCGTGTCGCAGTGGGCGGGCGCGGTTGCCGCGATTGCCTTCATGTTCGCCGCCCCGGTCTGGCAGTCGGCAACGCGCCTTCAGTATCAGAGCTTCGATATGCTGCTGGTCTTGACGTCCGCCTCGCTGCTGATCTCCTTCGCGCGCACCAAATGGCGCGTATTCCTTGTCGCCTTCGCGTTGTTACAGGGCATCGGGATTGTCGAATCAGTGATATTCATCCCCTTGGCACCGGTGTTTCTGGTGTTTCTGATCGCCGTGTTGTGGAAACAGGGACAACTCACGCTGAACCGTGTTGCGTGGATGGGGTTGATCGCAGCGGCGGGACTGGGACTTTATTATCTGGTTGCACGCAGGTTTCTGGCTTCGCCGGGTGCTGAAGCGCTAGGCTTCACAACGCCCACTGACGTGATGGTCGAAGTCTGGAAAGCCCAGCTCATCGAATTGCGCTCCGGCCTGCCGCGCGTTAATTGGCTGATTCTGCTCCTGACCAGTGTTGTGCCGTGGCTCGCGGCCGCTTTTGCCTCCTTCCGGGCATTGAATAATGAGCGCTCATGGAGCCAATACATCCTGCACTTGACCCTGACCATACTGGTGGTGCTTGGTCTCGGTAATGCGGCGATCTCTCCCTGGGAAATCCTCAAGCCGTTGGGACGCCTGCCGGTGTGGGCCTACACCCTGTTGGCGATGACGGCGGGTTATTCGGTGGCCTACTGGTACCTTCTTCTCAAGGTCGAGCGTCCCAGACGCGGACAGGCCACCTCGGTCGTGACCAAACGGACCGGCGACTGGCTCGGACTGATCGTCACCTACCCCTTGGTCGGGATTGTAATCATCGCCTCGCTCATTAACGTCATGGAGTGCCGCGGTTCACGCGGGGCCTTTGCCGACCGCTGCGCCCGCGAGGTTCTCGACCGCCTCGGTTCGCGCACATGGTTCGTGACCGACGGAACGCTGGACCCTCATCTGCTGGTCGCAGCCCACGAACGCGGGCAGGAGTTGAATCTACTTTGCTTGCAGAACGACATGAGCCCCTTCTACCTCAAATGGATGGCCCGGCAAATCGAAAGTAAAAACCTGTTTGCCGACGAGGATCTCCAGCGCATGAAAAACACGCTGGCACTGGGTATCCTGCCCTTTATCCAAGACTGGTTCGCCATGGACAAAGAAATCGAAAAAAAGGTGGCAGTCTTCGGAGTCCCCGATTTCTGGTACACGGCCGGTTTGACCCCGGTCCCTGAGTACTTTTTCTTTACCGGTGTCCGTGACATTCAGGTGTATAAAGACGTGCCGCTGTTCAAAGACTACATGGCTTTCTGGAAGGAGATGGACCCCATACTCGCTGCCAGCAAAAAGGACAGCACAGACCCGACGGTACGCCACCGCCTGCACCTGCGCCGCCACATGGGGTTCGTCGCCAACAATCTGGGAGTGCTGCTGGAAGACCTTGGCAAAGAGGAAGACGCCTTTGCTGTCTACACGCACGTGCACAATGTGATCGACCCCGAAAACATCTCGGCGCTGTTCAACCGCTTCGAGATGGCACGCCGCGGCGCAGCCGCAGCCAGTGCCAGCAAAGAGCTGATCGAGCGCGAGCTTAAAGACTTCATCGCCGGTCTGAAGCACCAGTACCCGCTTTGGTCGCTCTCGCGTTATTACGGCTACGTCCGCTCACCAGAGCTGTTCGCGCGCCTCGGATGGGGCTGGGCGCTCTCCGGCCAAACCGGCGCGGCGCTGGCCGGCGTGACGCGTGCGGTCGAGTTGCTGCCGACCGAACAGCGCAGTTCGGCCATGCAAACGATGGCCGCCATCTATTCGCTTTCCGACGATAAATCCAAGACGACCGCGATCTACCAAGACATGATCAAGAATGATCCCAACAATCGCGCGGCCATGCTGGGGCTGGCCCGTATCGCCGTTCAGGAAGGCGCTCTGGATAAAGCGAAGAGTTGGCTGGAACAGGCCGCCAAGTCCGATGACACACGCGGCACGCTGGGTGTCGAATGGGCCGTGATCCACTTGATGAACAACGATCTCAACAACGCACGTCTTGCCCTGCAGGAAGCGACCGACCTCCAGCCTAAAAACTTACAGGCCTGGGCGATGCTGGCCATGGTCCAACTGCAGCAGGACCAGGTTGACGAAATCGAATCCGTCGTCCTGCCTAAGATGGAAAAAATCGCCGGCACCTCCGACAACTACTTCATCCAGATCACGCGGGCACAGACCGCGCTCAAAAAAATCGAGAAACTCCAGCAGACCGCCCTCGCTGCATCTCAACCCGCTGGGTCCGTGGGTGAGAAAGAAGATAGCGAATTCAAAAAGTACCAGCGGGCCGCCCGCGACGCATTCCTGCGGGCCTCCATGTTGCGTCCCGACATCGTTGGCGTCAAAGACATGATCCTGCAACTTGACATGGCCATGAACGACCAAAAGAGCGCCGAGTTGCATGCACGACAGGTGTTGCGGACGAACCGCGGACATTCGCTCGCCAACTACGTGATGGGCTCGCTGCGCCTGCAAGAGGGCGCGTACGGCGAAGCGGAGGACTTCCTGCGCCGCAGCGTCGAAAGCCAACCGAGCGCGGCCGCGCTCAACGACTTGGCCGAGGTGTTGCGCCGTATCCGAAAGTTCGACGAGGCAGAAAAACATGTGCGTGCAGCCCTTGCCTCCAACCCGGACCTGTACGTGGCATGGGAAACGTTGGCTGTAATCCTGCTGGAATCCGGTAAAAACCTCGATGAGGCGGAGCGGGCAGTCCGCAAATCGCTTGAATTGTACCAAAAGGACCTGCGAGTCCAGATCACGCTCGCCCGGATCCTCCTGCAGAAGGGCGAAACCGAGCGTGCCCGCGAAATACTCCATAAGGTGAAGAGCCGCCAAGGCGAGTTGTCCCCGTTCGATCAGGCCGAACTCAACAAGCTTTCGGAAGCCGCCTCATCCGGCCGCAAGCGCTAACACACCGCACGGAGCTTGACTTATGACCGTCTGAGTCCCATAATCTTACTTGATTTGATAATGGGCCAGTTAAATGATTAGGAGTCATCTATGAAACCGATCGTAACAGGTTGTACCCCACTGATGCTTGCTCTCATCCTCGCCGTGACCACGGCGCTGAGTGTGTGCGGCGCACACATTTTTGACGGTGACGGTTCCGACGAAGCCGGGTTTGTCCCGCCGCCGCCCCGTCAGGAAATCCCGCCGCCACCCGCGAACATGGCGGGCGGCGAGACCTTCATCCCCTATCCGCCGCCGCCGGCCACCCCGGCGTCCCGTTCGGAAAAGAAAAATCCGCCCAGACCTCCGACGATGTTCACCAAGCTGACTTCGCAGTACGGAGAACAGGACTGGAACGCGCGCCCGAACGATCTGAACAATCTGCTGAAGGCACTCAAAGACATGGCTGAAGTCGACTATGATTTCGAAGCCAAGTCGTTTGCGGAGATCGATGCGGACCCCGACCGGAACCCGATCCTCTACCGCTCGGGCCACTATCACTGGAGCCTTGACGACGCGGAGAAGAAAAAGCTGCGCGAGTATCTGTTGCGCGGTGGAACGATCATTCTGAACGCCGGCATGGGTTCAAAGCCCTTCTATGACTCGGCGATCAAGAATCTCAATGAGGTTTTCCCGGAAGCGCCGGTAAGGCGTCTCAGCCCCGACCATCCGATCTTCCACGCCTACTACAGCCTCGATAAGGTCAACTATCGGCCAGGCGTTCGCGCGTTGTACAACGGCAACGAGCCTTGGCTTGATGGCGTCACGATCGACTGCCGCACCGTGGCGATCGTCTCGCGCTTCGGCATGGAGGTCGGTTGGGATCCGCTGGACGACGACAATATCATCGCCTATGGACCGGAATCCGCCCAACAGCTCGGCATGAACATCCTGAGCTATGCCAGTGCCATGCGCAACTGGACGTTGGAGAACATGAAGAAGACCCGCTTCGAGGACGCGAAGCAAGTCTCGACCGCAGGTTCAATGAACATCGCGCAGGTTATCTACGATGGCGAGTGGAAAACACGGCATGTGGGCCTCTCCGTATTGCTCTCGCAGTACAATGTCAAAACCGGCGTCCCGGTGAAGTTCTCGACCAAGGAGATCCGTCTGACAGATCCCAAGCTGTTCGATTCCCCCGTGCTTTACATGACGGGCCACGAATCGTTCACTTTGAAACCCGACGAGATCACCGCGCTGCGCAACTATCTGACGCACGGCGGTCTGTTGATCGCCGAGGCCTGTTGCGGACGCAAGGCGTTTGACGTCTCCTTCCGTGAGAATATGGCGCGCGTACTGCCCGGCACCTCATTCAATGCCCTGCGCGCCGGCCACCCGCTTTTCCGTCTGCCGAACGACATCTCGAGCATGAAAGTGACGCCGGCCCTCGCCAAGTCCTACAACAACGCTCCGGCGATCGCGCCGCAGGTGCTGTCTTTGGAAGTCGATGGTAACCCCGCCGTGATCTATAGTCCGATCGGCATGGCGGGTGCGTGGGAACTCTCGCCCAACAAATATTGCAACAGCTACCTCGAAGATGACGCGCTCAAGCTGGGCGTGAACATCCTGATGTATTCGAGCACGCGTTAATGCCGTCCATGCCTGCGCCCCACATGTTTTCTAAATACCGAGGGTCTTGCAAAACCCCTTGCCTACAGGTGTGGCACGGGCATTTTGCCCGTGTTTCATAGGCGGGACGCCCATGCCACGAGGGGGGTTGCAAGCGCCTCCACCGTCGTCGGGCCGCGCCTTTTTTCGGGGCCGCTGTCGTCATGATGCTCTGCGTGTGTGCCCGCGCACAAGTGGCCACGCCGCAGGAAGAGGCCTTTCTCAAGGCGTGGGGCGCACATGTCCGTACGCCGAACGACCACAAGGCCGTGATCGAGGTCTGCCAGAGCGTAATGGACAAAAGTTCCACGCTGGGCGAGTTCCTCCCTGTCGTCAAAACGCTGGCGGCTTGGCACCTGCTGGCCGGCGGCAAACAGGCGGACGCCATCCGCATCTTCGAGAGCGCGGTGATCAATGATAAAGCAGCCCGCCCGATCCCGCGTTTTGCGGACACCATGGCCCGCCGCTGGCTGACGCGTCTTGATCATGCCCAGCTCGAAAAGGCGCTCAGTGTCTATTATGCCGACAACGTCGAGTTCCCGTCCAATCTCGCTCCGCTTATGAATCTGCCGCCCGGCAAGGCCCCCCCCAAGAATGATCGCTTCGGTGACCCTTGGGTCTACAAGACCGAGGCCTTCAGCCGTCTCTCTGGAACGGCCAACCAACGCTATTCGCTCTACAGCAAAAACATGGGCAACAAGCTCTCCTCGCTCAAGGCGTTGCCGGCCGAGGTTTACGGCAGCAATAAAAGCGCCACGATCATCGGCCGCAGGTCGTCCACTCCGCTCAGCATCGAATTTGAAACGGTGACCGAATCCGGCACGCAACGCGGCGTGGCCACGGAGGGTGGTCTGGTCAGCGGCATCCGTTTTTTGAAACTGGGATCTGACGGACGTTTCGCGTTGATGATCGATAGCGATTGTGATTTCTGGGTGATCGCCACGCCCGCAAGGAGCCGTTGATGAGCAAAGAAGGAATCTCCGCCTACCTGACGCCCGCCCAGATGTCAAAGCTCAACCGTCTCGCGCTCAATTCGCGCTATGTCGTGGAAGGCACCTTGGCTGGGCGTCATCGCAGTGCACAAAGAGGCGCCAGCACCGAATTCGCCGACCATCGCGCTTACATGCCCGGCGACGACCTCAAACGTATCGACTGGAAGGTCCTGGGCCGTACCGACAAATACTACATCCGGCGCTATCAGGACGAGACCAACCTGCGCGTCTACCTGCTGATCGACCGCAGCGGATCGATGAACTACACTTCCGGCGAGCACCCCACTAAATACAGTTACGCCTGCACCCTTGCCGCCGCCTTGGGCTACGTCGTCCTCAAAGCACGCGACGCCGTCGGGATGTATATCTACGGCGAGAAAATGGACGCGGCACTGCCCTGCAAAAACTCCTTCAATGAACTGAACAACTCATTGAAGGTCCTGCAAAGCTACAAACCCGCCAAAGGCACGGCAGGCGCAGATGTCATGCACCAGATCGCGGAGTCCATCAACCGCCGCGCCATGATCATCATCATCTCCGACCTGCTCGACGACCAGCCTGAAATCATCAAGGCAATTGCGCACTTCCGCAAGAACCTGCACGACGTGATCGTCTGCCACATCCTCGATCCGGTCGAGCTGAGCCTCGACATCAAACGCGGCGCCGAGTTCGAAGATTTGGAAACCGGGGAACGCATGGTCGCCGATCCCCGCTCGATGGCCAAGGAGTACAAAGACCTGATGGGCCAGTTTATCGACGACTACCGCAAGGCCTGTTCCGAAATGAAGGTCGACTACCGCCTCGTCAAAACCGACGAGCCCGTCGACAGCTTTGTCCGCGCCTATTTAGAAGAGCGCAAGCGCCTCTCCCGTTGATGGCACCACTTGAGTGTTGAACCTAAAAAGAGCAGTTGAACCGTCAACTCTCTTTGGTTTCTGGTTTCAAGGCTTCATGGTTTCATCCAAATCGGGATCGGGATCGCTATCGGGATCGATTGTTTAACCACGGAACACACCGAACACA
>DUPH01000252.1 GCA_012838435.1 Lentisphaerota bacterium
CGGATCGGGTGCAGCACGGTACGCCAACCTAGGCGCGAGCAACTGCAGATGTCGGTGCGTACCGTCATCTGGGTTAGGCCTGGTTCCGGAAAATCACGCCGCAAGCGCGTCGTGCGGCGGAAGCGTCCGTCTGGCGCAGAGGGGTTGCCGAAAGCATCCACCAGGACATCGACCTCTTCCCATGCTTCAAGCTGATCGTAGGGCTCGGAGCGTGCACGCTCGATGCGTCCCTGACAGAGCGTGGCCGCCACGTAGTGATCACGTGCCATCTGGAAGCGACAGATAATCTGGTCGACCAACGGCAGGACCGCCATCATGATGATCGCCAGCAGCGCCATGGCGACGACCGTCTCGGCCAGAGTGAAGCCTTGTTGTTTGCGGAATCGCCTCATTCCGTGTTCACCTCCTCCTCTTCCTCTTTTCCCTCTCTGGCGGCAAGCAAATCCTCGCTGCGCGCGGCGCAGAACAGCCGCACGCGCTCCCGCAACTGGATCGCTGCATGGTAACACATCTCGATCATCTCTTTCCGCGTTGCTGCGTCGAGTGTGTCGTCGAGCTTCAGCATTTCGATGCTGGTCAGGAGCACGGTTGCGGGTTGTCCGAGCGCGTGGCACGCTGTGGAAAGGCTCTCAGCCAAGGCCCTGCTACGTTCTGCCTGCTGCTCCGCGATCTCGGCGCGTCGCCGCTCCGCATTGTCGCGGACCGAGAGCACCATGCCGCACAGTTCCTCATCCTCGTCCAGATCCGGAACGGCCGACACTTGCAACCACCCCGCCTTGTCACCGCCAAGCTGGCGTTGCTCGCCTAGCCAGCCTTTGCCCGCCTGGATGTTTTCCAGCATCGGATTCAACACCGTCTTACGGTCAAACCACGTGTCGAGGTGGTGCCCGACGACAGCACTTTCGTCCCCCGCGCCCAGCAACTCGGCCATCATGCGGTTGGCGTACGTCACGATGCCGCGCATGTCCACGATGCCGATCCCCGCGTCCGTGTTGTCCATGGCGTGATAGGCGGAGAGCAGCTTTTGCTCGGCATCCCAGCGCGACTGGATATCACGGATCAGGTAACAGACCGGCTCTGGGGAGCGCGTGCCATTGCCCATCACCACCGCCTCGACCGCCAGAAGTGCGCCGCCCTTGCGGACCGCGAACGCCTGGATGCGCATGTAGCGCCCCTGCGCGATCACATCTTGAATCTCCCGCAGCAGGGATGGCGTCACCCCGGCCACCAACGTCTTCAGAGGACGCCCCGACAACCCTCCGGCACCATAGCCGAAAAAGTCATCGGCGCGCGTGTTGGCTGCCACCACCGTGCCTCGGCTGTCGGCCAGCAGAATCGCGTCGTAGGCATGTTCGAAAAGAAAGCGATAGTCAAGTTGGTCGAAATAGTTAGACGGTGCCGCGCCGTTTTTGGTCTGAGCGCTATCCACGCGCCCGTAACCCAACGACCGGATATCGATTTTGATGGTCTGAGATTTTTCACTAGGTTTCATACCGTTCAATAATGTAGCATGATCCATGCCCGTGCAACGAATAACGAATGCGGACGGAGCCCGCAACCCAAGTTAAACCTAAAAAGAGCAGTTGAGCATGCAGATTTTGAGCAAAGCCCCGTAAACATTGGCTTCCGTTGAGATCCGCGCCGCACCTATTTGGTGCAGAACGCAATTTCTGATTGGAACCACGGAACAC
>DUPH01000253.1 GCA_012838435.1 Lentisphaerota bacterium
ACTAAACACACGGAAACAGAGCCATGCCTTTCCGTGTGTTCGGTGTGTTCCGTGGTTAAACAATCGATCCCGATAGCGATCCCGATCCCGATTTGGATGAAACCATGAAACCTTGAAACCAGAAACCTTGAAACCAAAGAAAGCTGAAGGTTCAACTGCTCTTTTTAGGTTAACAGGATTTGGAAGGCGAAAGCCACCTTCCGCTGTGCGGAAGGATGGTTTCAGGGTTCATTGCGGAGCACCGGGAGCGTCTGCTTGCCCGACGGTAGTCACGCTGCTCACGGGGAATGTAGAAAATCTGGAGACAAGAGCCGCGCTGTGCGCGGGTCGCGGCACCGCTTTTGCGCGCAGCCCTGCCGCCGTACCCCCGCTCAAAAAGCGGCGTCGCGCGGAAACCCGCTTGCCGCCGCACGCCAAATCTTTTCGCGGACTTGCGGAGTATCGGGATGGGAATCGGGATCGCTATCGGGATCGGCGTCACATTCGTATTTCGTAACGTGTACGTGTACGTGAACCGCTTTGAAGTGGCCCTCCAGGCCACCGAATGTTAGCCCTGCGTCCCAGGGCTGCGCTTGCTTGCCCTGGGCTAGGGTGAAGCCGCCCCTTCGGGGCTTTGGCACCGTGTACCCGGCGTCGCGCCCAAGGAACAGGTGCTATGCGGATGATATGCGGATGAAATTTATGATGCCATTTAGTATTGATGATACCATGAAAGTCGAAGAGAACAGATTGTTGGTGTATAAAGGTGAGAAAGGCGGGGCGCAGGAACTGTGCGCCTACTTGTACAAAGTCCGTTGCGGTTTTCACGCACGCGCGGAGGAGTTTTGGGGGACTTTCTTCTTAATCTTATATTCGGTCTTGGGCTCATGGACTGCCGGATACTGATCCATCCACGTGAGATCTTTACCGATGACGAGTTCTTCCATTGTTGCGTGGTGTGTGTTATTCATTGGAATCAATCGCATCTGAAATCCGTGCAACCGGGCCATTGCTTTCACTTCTTCGACATTGTCGTACGTCATCAAGAAATCACCTTTGATTGACTCACAAACGGCAAACAATCGATCGTGGTCAAGTTCGCAGTGCCGATAAAGCCTCTTCCCAGCCTTCTTACCACCTGCCGTGTATGGTGGATCGATAAAGTATACTACACCCTTCTTTTTAGCATATCTTCGGATAACTTCAATACCATCTTCCTGATAAAATTCAATGCGGTTGGTAACCAGATTCAAGTCATTGAAACGTCGCGCGAGTGTTGCTGGATACCACCTAGAAATAATACCCTTGCCGTTTTCCCCATGCTTCAAGAAGCCGGCACCCTCCGCTAAAATACCGCCATGAAATGTTCTGTTTTTTAGAATGGTTTGAAATGCTCTTTCTTTCACAGTTACATCAGACCGCGATATTTCTTTGATTACGGATTCTTTGGTTAGGTTAAACTCGATAATTCTTTTTGCTAGCCACTCAGCATCACCGCTTACGACCGTCCTCCAGACGGCAGCAACGTCTTCGTCAAGTTCAACCATGATGGCACGATCAACAAAATTCTCGAATAATGCCGTCAAACTGATAATTCCACCACCAGCAAAAGGCTCTACGAGAACCGTAGGCTTCACATGCATATTGTCAATCCATGCTCTGAAAGTCGGAACGAACCATGTTTTACCGCCCGGATATCGAAACGGACTTCTTTGGGGAACGGATGCGACATTGACCGGCTTCGGAGTGTTACACTCCTCGTATAACCCGGGAAACAGCGATGACTGACTGATTGTAGTTTTCAAAATGGTTTCTCAACTGTTTTATTGGTGGGCGGTATCTCAAGATGCTCGTCCAGACGTTCCTGGAGCAACTTTACAAAATCATCCATATTTCCTGAAACAGGAGTTGTGATTGACTGAAGGGCAGGTCCGAATTCTGTAAACACTTCGTTTATCTTCGTTAACTTGTACCGCTGCTGACCACTGACCATCAGTGGCGGTCAACTGCAAATCATAGATTAACCATGCAATATCCGCCTTGCTCTTCGGCACCTCGGTGAGACGCGGCAGTGTGTCGAAGAAGCTCTTATCCAGTGCGACTGCGCTTTTCTTACGCCACGAATTCAGAATACCGCCCTTGAACAGCAATTGAGGCGCGAGTCGTTTCCTTGAGGATGACAAGTAGTCCGGCCGTGGATAGTTTGGTTGATCAGACCAATCCATTTGCGCATGACCCTGCGGATCTTCCATGTAGTATTCAAAAGGGGTCCGAACATTACCAGAAATATAGACCGCCTGAACTTCAAGAGCACCAAAATCGAGTACCTTTCCATCGTTATCGTATGAAACAGGCACTACGTCAATATTCCCGGCTGATTTGCCATTAGCATCATTGAGCCTGACTTCGGTCAAGGAAGTCCATGTAGCATTCTCTGAGAAGAAGAATGAAGCGGCATCGTCAGTGATTAACCAATTTTCGCGGAATCTGATTGGACACGTGATGGCTGGCGCCCCATTGTGTAAAACACTACAAACGCCAAGGGGATGCTTTGCTTTGTCTTTTGTACAGTTTGGAACTTTGTTATTGAACGGGCACAAACGGCATGAGCGATAGCGGTTTGCGCTAGCAGATTGATCTGATGTCAGATGACCAAAGACTTCCGCAAGAGGTTGATTTGGCTGTTTCATTTTTCCGTTCCGCAAATTAGTCCACTATTGTACCCGTTCCCGATTCCCAACAGTGTTTCCCAAAGCACGAAGATACCATTGAACGGGCGGAATGGTAAATGCCTTTGCAAACATGGTCAAGTGTTTGTTTTCTCGTACCGTAATCGGGTAGTGACAGGGGAGTGCGAAGACAATGCGTTTCTGGTGAAAAGGGAGCAGAGCGCGGGAGCAACTGTGTACGGTTGCATCATTGCCTGATGTACCGTATAATCCCCATAAAGTGAAGGCGAAAGACATACAGAAGGCCGGAGTGCAATCGGGGCCGTTGGTGAAGCTGGCCTTGAGTTTGATGGGGCCAGCGACGAAGGCAGGATTGAAGAAGAAGCAGATCACAGGACGTTTGCAGAACCTCGTCGCGGCGCCGGATGCGTTTCTTGATGATCCGCACTTCGGTGCTCTGGCGAAAGCGCTATTGGAACAGCGCGCCGCAGAATCATCCCCGGCGTTCGCCCCGTATGGCGAGCTGGAGTCAGACGCGCCGTGGCGCATGTGGGGCAGCGATATCGACCCGGCTGCGATTGAGCAGATGCAGAACGCGTGCCGGTTGCCCGTGGCGGTTCAGGGGGCGCTGATGCCGGATGCGCATGTCGGCTATGGCCTCCCGATCGGCGGGGTGCTGGCCGTGGACAATGCGGTCATCCCCTATGCCGTGGGTGTGGATATCGCCTGCCGCATGATGCTCACGGTGATCGATATGCCGGTCAATAGTCTTGAACGGCACCGGGATGAGTTGATCCGCGTTCTGGAGTCCCAGACGCTCTTCGGTGCCGGCCGTGAATTCGCCAAGCCGCACGACCATCCGGTGATGCATGAGGATTGGGATTTCTGTCAGGCGGTCGCCAAAGCCAAGAGCAAAGCCCGAGGACAACTTGGAACCAGCGGCTCGGGCAATCACTTTGTGGACTACGGAACGCTGACGTTGCCGGAGGCTATGGACGATCTTCCGGCGGGCACCTATCTGGCGATTCTGTCGCACAGCGGCAGCCGTGGTGCCGGTTCGACCATCGCCGACCACTTCTCGAAGGTGGCGCGGGATTTACACAAGGGACTCCCGCGACAAATGCAGCATTTGGGCTGGCTCCCGTTGGATTGCGATGCCGGACGGGAGTATTGGCGCGCCATGCACCTCATGGGCATGTACGCCGCAGCCAATCACGAGATCATCCACCGCAAACTCACACGGGCGTTGAAGAGTGAAGTGCTGTTTCAGATGGAGAACCACCACAACTTTGCATGGCGGGAGACCCACGGCGGACGCGATGTGATCGTACACCGCAAGGGTGCCACACCGGCGGGTATCGGCGTCTTGGGCATGATCCCCGGATCGATGGCCAGCCCCGGCTTTTTGGTACGCGGCAAGGGCGAGGCGGCATCGCTGAACAGCGCGGCCCACGGCGCGGGACGGTTGATGTCGCGCAGCGAGGCGAAAAACCGGTTTGCATGGTCAAATGTGAAGCGCGAACTCGATGCGGCCGGCATCACGGTTCTCAGCGCAGGCACCGACGAAGTTCCGGGCGCCTACAAGGACATCCACAAAGTCATGCGTGAGCAAGTTGATCTCGTGGAGATCATCGCCCGGTTTGATCCGAAGATCGTGAAGATGGCGCGGGATTAGCGGCTCTCTCCGGCAGTCCCCCCTCTTTCAGACGTCGCTTGAGCCCCATGCCCTCCATCACCCGGCCTGCATCCATGTAGAGATTGGCGAGACCGTACGCAAACTCGCGGTTTTGCCATCCCGTCTCGCGGCAAGCCCGCTCAGCCAGCGTCAGCGCCCGCGCCATATTCCGGTCGGTTCGTTCCTTGGTCGCCAGGCAGGTGGCATAGCGGTAGAGGGCTTCCGCGTGATCGGGCTTCCGTCGCAGAATCTCCTCGTACTGCCGGTCGGCCTCCGCGTATTCACCGACCGTCACCGCCACCTGCGCCAACTCCATCCGGTAGCCGATCTGCTCGGGTGCCGCCGCCACCGCGCGCGCGAAGTGCAGATAGGCGGTTTCCGGCTCGCCGCTCGCCCGCAGACAGAAGCCCATACCGTAGTGCGAGTGCGCAGAGCCCGGCGAGAAAGAGAGCAGGTTTTCATAGCACTTGAGTCCGCCCTTAAATTCACCGATCGCGATGCGCCGCCGCCCCTCTAGCTCCAAGCTCTCGGCAAGGCGCGTCAACAGCGGATCACGCACATTGAGCTTGGCCGCCGCGCGCGCGTCGGCCAGACCGGCATCGCCCTGACCCGCCGTTGTCTGCGCCAAAGCGCGGGCGGCCAGCGTACGCGCATCGGCACAGACGAGGGTTCGGTCGCGGATCGTTTGATAGACGCCCACATCCATCTCACCCGGCACCAGCCACTCCAACGTCTTCTGCCGCATCGGCTCAAGCGCATGCGGCGTCAGCAACTCCTCCGATGCTTCCTGACTGCTGAACACGATCTGCGGCACGCGCCGCGCGTTGACGCGCCAGCTTTCAAAACCGGTACGCTCCAGCCACGGCACCACGCCCGCGCCATCGCAGACCATGCAGGCCAGCGCTTCCGGCAAGGCGAGCACGCGTGCCCTGACAAAATCGCGCATGACCGCCTGCCGCTCGAAACAGGCCAGCATCTGATCGGCCGGGCTCTGAATCATGCCGTTGGACCCCACCAGCAGCCAGTCGTACGCACCGGTACACCAGAGCTGCATGTGGGGAAAAACACACGCAAAGTCACGGACGACCGTTGCGAAGCGCCGGGCCGACAGTGCACGTCCGTCCACATGCAGCGCCACCAGCCCACCGGACGCAAGCGCGGAGCGACACCGAGCGAACAATCGAGAACTGTACGCCTTGCGCGTGCCACGCATCCACATCGGTTCGCCGGCCAATACGATCAGATCGTAGTTTTGACGCGGCGTGAGCCGTGCGCGGCGCGGCACAGGTGCTGTCTCCGCCTGCGTGCCGGTGATGTGGTCATCTGCGGCAAGCGTCAGTTTCAGCAGTGCCGTGTCGCATCCGCCGACCGCAAGGTCCTCCACGCCAGCACGCGCCAAGAACGGCAGATAGCGCCCCGCCTCGGGACCGAACACAGCCGCCCGCGCACACGACGGACGCAGCAGCAGCGGCACGTAAGCCGTCAACGTACGCGCCGTGTGGAAGCGGTTACCGAACAGCAACGGCCGACCATCCTGCGCAAAGACAAACCCGTAGTCCGGATCCTCATAGGCCGCGACGCCATGGTGCCGCGTTTGGTGCGTAAACACCGGATGACCGTACGCGAATCCGCTGTCACGGTGTACCAGACGGCTGAAGACCCCGGCGGACAGTCCCGCGTCCGTCGTTGTCGGACCGGCCAAGATCAAGACAAGGCAGACCGCCAGCGGCGGCAGCAACGACCATGCACCACGCGCCAACGCCAGACCGGCAAGCACGCCGAACCACAGCGCCGCCACACGCAACACCCCAAAGCCCAACCATGGGATCAATACACGCGAACCGACACCCGCCCCGATACTGACCGGCAACAGAACCAGCAACACGCCCAACGTGAGCAACGCCCCCGCACTGCTTTCGCGCACGTCTTGACGGACCATCTGCAACGCGACCCGTACAGCCGCCCCCATCACTAGCGCCGGTAGCGCTGCAAAGAGCAGGCCGGTACGGAACAACAGCGATAGATACTGCGTCTCGCGCCGCGTCAGCGCATTCAGCACCGCCTGCCAGGCCATGGCTAGTCGAGGTGCGCAGACCCCCTGCACGATCACGCTGGCGGCCAGCATCAACAAAAGCAGGCTCATCAATACCGCGCCGCTACGCAGCAGACTCCGGCGGAAGGCGAGCATCACCGCCACATAGCCCAGCGTGAGCCCACCGCCTACACAGCCCCAAAACATCAGTCCCGTGTGAAGTGTCCGGCCAGCCACCGCATCCATCATGCGCAGCCCCGCCGCCAGCAAAACTCCCATCATCAGACCGGCCGCCACACAGATGGCCACACGCCAGCTAGCCTGATCCACCCGGATTCCTCTCATGAACGCCCTCATTCCTTCACAGATCCCTATGCACTGCGTCCGCACGCTGCGCCACTGCGACACGTCCATACGGCAAGGCGATGCCCTCTTGATCAAACCGCACCTTGATGTCCCGCAACAGCGATGTGCGCGTCGCGAAAAATTCTTGGTTATCGGCCCAGACCCCCACCAGAAAATCCAGTGACGTCTCATCCAGACCTCGCAAGGCAATCACCGGCTCTGGATCGTTGAAACACGCCGGATTCGCGATAATCACCTCGCGCAGCACCGTCATCACGCGCTCTGGGTTCTCCCTGCACGCCACACGGATATCCAGATCAATACGCCGGATCGGATAACGGGTCAGGTTAATCAGCTTGGATTTGGCGAGCATCTCATTCGGAAAACGGATGACCCGGTTATCGTAGGCACGGATATACGTGGAGAGCATTTCAATGCTATGGACATAGCCCCTCGACCCGTCGACCTCGATCAAGTCGCCGATCTTAAACGGGCGCTCCACCACCAGAAAGAGGCCGCTGATCAGATTTGACAGGCCGGTCTGCGAAGCAAAGCCGATAGCCACACCGGCGAGCCCCGCCGCGCCCAACAGTGCCGTGATGTCCACCCCGGTACTGTGGATCAGCGCAAGCACAAACGGCAGGATCACGAGGAATTTGACCCCTTTGGAAAACGCGCGCGCCTTGTCCGCGCCCAGTTTGCGTAAAAGTCCGGCATAGGTCAGGCGTGCCAGCAGCGAAGAGATCCAATATCCGAGAATCAACCAGGCGCAGGCACCCAGAAAGGGCAGCGCATAATCGCTCAACACCGTACTCAGTTTGGAGTTTTTCACAGTCACGGCTCCGTCGTCCTGTTAATAGGGTTGTTTAAAAATAGTGCCAGCGATCACACGCGCCGTGAGGCGGCCCGAAGGCACCACGCGCGGCCCGGAGAGGAGCTTCGCCCCTCTGGCCTGCTTGGGTGCCTTGCGTCCGAACGTGACCGACGCCGGAAAGACGCTACCGGTATAACCTAGGTTGCATTCATTGGTCCACAGTTTGCCATCGGCGGTCTGGTACACGCTCATGTGGCGCACGCTCAGCAGAAGCTGCGCAAAGACCAAGGCTTCGTCAGTATGGTTTTCGATCAACACCGGGCAGATGGCGCGTCCTTCTATATCGGTCAACGCCGCCATTTCCTGCCGCGCCCGCGTGGTCAGCGCATAGCCGATCTCGCCCTCCTCCGACGGATGGCCGAACCAAGTTTTGGAGAGCAGGACTGTCGGATAGTCGCCCAACGCAACACTGGGGGATGCTCCAGTCTGCACGCGCATCCACACGGGAATCGTCACCAAAAAGAGACCTTGGTGGCGCGGCGCGATCTCGATGCGACCCTCCGGGCGGCTCACCACCGAGCGATCCGGCAACACCGGCACCAAGCGCACGGCGGCGGTATTGAGCGGCGTGACAAAACGTTGCCACTCAAGGTCAGGCGGCACCTCGTTACATACCTGCAGCGGCGTAAATCCCTCCTGCGCCTCGTGGCGGAACGCCGTTTGCCACCCCTGCGATGTCCGCTGTAACCACAACCGCAACTGCGCCATCTCGCAGGCGTAAGTCACGCCCATCTCGCACGTATACTGCTCCCATCCCGCTTTCATGCCGCAAGTATAGCAAGAGAGGACGAAGAGTGAATAGCGAATAACGAACACGGGCGGAGCCCCAAGTTGGTTAGTTAATTAGTGAGCCACTTTTTGCGACCACCCAGTGGTCGCAAAGATGAGGTTAAAACCTTACACCATGCAGCCGCGCCCCGCCCGTGACCATTCACAGCATTTTGGGCACTTTTCTGGGCTGTCTCCCCGCACGCCCTTCATTGCATGCTCTTCGTGCGCCCGGCACCCATCCTCCCGACCATTTTTACACTCATCATTGTGACCACCCAGTGGTCACAATAACTTGCGGCCAGCCCTGCCCTCCTAAAAAAACTCTGCGTCTCTGCGCCTCTGCGTTAAAAAACCCGAGCAATGCCCAAAAAAATCTGCGTAATCTTGCAATCTGTGGATGTAAAAAACCGCAGCCCTGCCCCCATCAGGTGCGCACACATCGATACGCGTCAGCCAGGGAGATTGATTCGGTGGGCGAGATCAGAAAACGTTCAAAGCCCGCCTCGTAAAGCAACATCCGACAGGCGTTGACGTCCCGCCCGCGGCGTCCCAGAGTCTCTTTTTCCAAGTCGCGCGGGTTTGCCCCGCTCTCGGCGCAGATCGCGTTCGCCCCGGCCGTGAGACCGAGCAGATTCGGCTCATGTACCGCGATGGTTTTTGTCTCGGGACAGGTCAGCGTCGCCAGCGTGACCACGGCGGTCACCTGCGCAAGCCGAAGTTCTGAAATCTGGCCGCGAGGAGCCAATGGCGTCGACGGCACGTACACGCGCCGCATGGCGGCATGCTGAAAGCATCCGTACTCGACCCCGATGAAAATCTGGTCCGCCAGCTCCTCCGCGCTATGCTCTGGCCCGATGGGTTCGCAACAATAGTACCAGTCCAGCCCGGCCTCCTTGATGATGCGGATCGTCGCCTTGCGCTGCTCGGGATCGAGTGCGGTATCGCTCCCCTCTCTGAGCCGACAGACGTGGTAAGCGCCGCTGACGCCCGCCGCCTTCAAGTCCCGCACTTGCGCCGCGTCTAAATCCCCGATGTTGACGACAAGCTGAGTGTGCCGCGGTATCCGCTCCAACGCCTTTTGTACGATGCGCGTCAACCGCTCGAAGTCGAACGTGTGCATGGTCATGAGAAAGAGGGCGTAAAGCTCCCCCGTGTTCGTAAAGTCGTCAACGCCGTGCAGAATCTCCTCGTCGCTCATCACGCTCGGCTCGAACGTCGTATGTCCTTCTCCGAAAGCACAGAACTTGCATTTGCCCGGACAGGCCGCGATATCGACGCCGATCTGCCCGAAGAGAATTCCGCTGTTGTTGAAGCGTCGCCTGGTGCTCGCGTCCGCAACAGCGCGCAGAAGCGCGGCCTCCAGAGATGTCTCAGGAAACTGCAGCAGAAAAACACACTCGTCACGATTGGGGGCGACACCCTCCTGCGCCGCCTCAAGAATCCCCAGCACTCTCTTATCAACGTTCATCTTAGCCCTCCATCCATTGCCGTTACTATGGTTGCCAGCATAGCAAAAAAGCGCCCCCGCGTCATCGGCAAGTGATCTACCCGTAATTCGGTAACGGGAACCCTCGTGGCATGGGCGTTCCCCGTGGGACACGGGCAAGATGCCCGTGCCACACCTGCAAGCAAAAGAGTTGGCAAGCGCCTTCAACGAAAAAGCAGCACTGTGCCTTTTTAATATTTTGTGTTTTCGTGGCAAGAACCTGGGTTGTGGGCTCCGCCCGCGTTAGAATGAAGCGCGCAAAGCAACCCCTCCGTAGAACATGCTGCGTAGCCCCTCATCGTCAGCGTATTTGTCGGCATTATCATTGATCGCAAACGAGTAGGCGATGTTCCCTGACAGTTCGAGCCCCGTCTTGAGCGGTACCGCCGCCTCCAGCACCAGCGCAAAGTGGTTCGCGCCGTCGTGGCCGTCGGCCATGTAGCCCGCGTTCCAACCCATCACCGCTGCCGGTGTGAGGGTGAGCCAATCCGCAACCTCGCACTCCCTGTTGATGTATGTTTCAAAAAATGCGCCTTCGGCATCGAAGGAGTAGTAGCCGTCAACTCCGGCGGCGAACCCGGCTGGCAGTCCCGAATACGAGAGGCCAGCGCCGATTTCATTGTCGTTCTCTTTGTCGCTCAAAAAACGCAGGAACGTGTACGAGACGTAAGCCTCCCAGTCGTTCCATTCGAGGGTGTAGGCTGTGCCGACGTTCACCTCGCGGTAGTCTGTGTCGGGGCTTGATGCATACCAAACGTTGACCGAAAGTCCCTCATAGGCGGCCTCGATCGTCGTGCCCGCCAGACTGTCACCGGCAAGGTTGTCGCGGCCTTCGCTGACGTAGCGGCTGTCCCATGCGGCACTGATGTCGAAGTCGAGAACATCTAAAAGACCCGCCTCTTCCTCG
>DUPH01000254.1 GCA_012838435.1 Lentisphaerota bacterium
ATCTTGGTTGGCCAGTCCGCAATCTTCAACGGCACGGCCGATTTCTTCGCGGGAGAGGGCGGGCAAGGCTTTGCGTTGCCGCCGGAGGAGAGCACCACGGACAATGTCGTCATCACCGCATGGCACTAAACCGGATCACGTGAAGGATGCCGCAAGAGGGGCGTAATGGCATACGCGAAGATTCCAGAAAAAGAAGCATCGCTGCTGGTGAGAGCCTTGGGGCTGCTGGTGAGTCAGGCCGGCATTTACGGGCCTACGCATAATGTTACCCAGCGTGCCGCGCGCAATGTGTTTGCGGAGTTGGATGCGATTGTCAGGCGTTACGGCGCGATTGAAATCGTGCTAAAAGACGACCGTCTGCTCTTGAACGGCTCGTTGGACGGCATGGATGCCACATCGGCCAGGAATCTGCTTGACCGCATGATCATGCACAAAATCGGCGGACTGCTTTTCCTGCCGCCGGTCGACCGCGATGAGTTTCTCGTCTGCATCGCTCTATTCGGCACGCCGCCCGCCACGCTAGTGGAGGAGAAAGGAGGCTTCGAGGCTGCGCTAAAACAGGCCAACCTGCGCAGCATACAGGCCGTGGAGGTGGCCTACCAGCGCGTCTCTGACCCCGACCGCCCTGAGCCTTCGGTCGTCACGCCGCCTGCATCCATCATTGCCGACGTTGAAGACTTGGCGGCCGCTTGGGCGCGTAATTTCAGCATGCAGAACGGGGTGTCTGACGAACCTACGGCATCGGCCGAGACACGGCAGAGCCGCGCCCAGCAACTGGCTGTCCTGCTGCGCGAAACCGCCTCAGTGCTGGAACACGACTTAGATCTGGACAGTGACCAACGGCGACAACAGATTCTAGAGGCCATCGTCCGGATCCGCGAGGCGTTGGCGGAGGTTACCCGGGAATCGGAACGTCACATCGCCGCTTTGGCGGATCAGGTGGACGCCGACCGCCAGACCATCGCCAGCATCGAATCCGCTGCACGGCGGCGCGGCCTCGGTATCCGGCTGACGCGTGCCGAACTGGTGGAGCGCTATGCGGAACTGAATCAAGAGATCATCCAACCGCTGACCGTCTCGACCGGTGTGATCGACATGCTCGGTTCCGGTAATGCGGGACCGCTCACCCCCTCGCAGCACGATATGTTGCGCCTCGCCGCCGAAAGCATTGAGCGCGTCAACCAACTCGTTGCCTACATGCGCCGCATTGCGGGCCTGCCCACCAGCCTGACGCCGGATATGGATGTGATCGACGACACCTACCGCTGAGCGCGCGGGGCGCGCTCAGCGGATTTAGGAGTTGGGAGTTAGGATTTAGGAGTTTAACGCAGAGGCGCAGAGACGCAGAGGTTTCTTTTTTTGGGGGGGATCGGGTTTTTGAATCCACAGATTACACAGATTACACAGATTTTTTGAGGGATGGCATGGCTCGGGTTTTTGGAACCGCCAAGACGCCATGAACGCCAAGGGCACCCCTAGTTTTCATGAAGTTTCATGTGTTTCATGGTTTCAATAGACACGTTGTTGCGGGCGAGGACGCCCGCGCTCCCGGCTCTCTGCTCCCCTTTTCACCAGAAACGCATTGTCTTCGCACACCCCTGTCACTAACCGGATTACGTCAGTTGGACGGTAGCGCGTGCTCATAACCCGCAGCAGCGGTATAATCGCAAGACGGGTTGGCATCCGCGTCGCCGACCGTGTAGACGCCGCCAGCCGGGCATTTCGGCTCGACCTTGATGTATCTTTCATTCCCGAACAGGTCGCCTGAAGTAACACCGCCGTTGGCCATAAGCGACTGATCCTTCGCGTTCTGGATCTGCTTGAGGTTCACGATACAGGCGTTCTGGCGCGACTTTTTGCGTGACAAGAGGTAATTCGGGATGGCGATCAC
>DUPH01000255.1 GCA_012838435.1 Lentisphaerota bacterium
CCGTGAACAATTGCACCTATGTGTACCAACTCCGTCTGGCGGGCGACGGCCCGGACGGTAACGGCGCGCTGGTCAACAACGGACCTTTCACACAATACTACACGCAACCCCTGATCGCCCTCGACGCAGACGCCTCGATCGGCGGCGTTTCGCGCCTTGACGTCCGCCGCAACCCGGATGTCGCGGGCACCATCCAGCCCCGTTTCGAACTCAACGGTTACACCCTGACCGTAAAGGGTGACGCGAAGCTCGCGCCCGATCTGCGCGCCGCCACATCGTCCACCAACTCCATCTTCGCCATCACCAGTGCCGACATCCTCGTGGCTGATCCCGCCGCTCCCGGTCAGCACGGCACGTTCGCGATCGCACCCGGCGCCGTGTTCACGATCGAATTCAGCAGCACGCTGGCCGGCGACACCAACACGCTCGTCAGCGTGTCGGCAGGCGGCGTGTTCGACATGTACGAACTTGTGACCCCAGTCCCCTGGCGTATCCAAGCGGAGGCCGGCAGCGCCCTCCGTGCCCGCGCCGGCTTCAGCCGCGACACGCGCAACGTCATCACCGGGCCGGTCGAGACCTCCGGCAACGGCGACCTGATCCTGACCGACACCGCCGATACGCGCTCCCTGACGCTGACCGGCCCGATTTCGGGCCCCGCCGGCATCAAGAGTTACGGCGGTGCCAACTCAACTGCCTATTTGCTCGCCTCCAACAACACCTATCAAGGCGACACCACGATCACCGGAGGCCGGCACATGCTCTTCGCCAACTACCCCTCCAGTTTGCCGGGGTGGGACGCCGGAAAACTTCACGTCTCCGACGGCGGCATTTTGGGTGCCGCTATGGGTGAAACCGCTACTGAAGGTTTCACGCGCGCGCATTTCGACACGCTCGTTTACGGCGATCTCATTCCACCAGACGGCGGTGTCGTTGTCGACACCACCCGCCTCGCTGATCCCGACATCGTGTTGCCCGAAGCCGTGAATAAGGGCTTCGGCAAGACCGGCCCCGGCGATCTCACCATTCTTGCGCCTATTTCGGCCTGGGTCTTTACGCCGGAAGACGGCATCACTGATTTCCGTGACTCAGGCCCCCACACCCTCGGCTACATCAGCACCACGTCCGGTTCGCTTCTCATCACGAACGATGCCGATGTCACTGTAGGTGTCGTTGACGACAACGCGCAATCAACATTCGCCAGCGGCATCAAGACGGTCCATCTCGGCAGTGTTGCGGGTAAAGATTCCACCTCCAACCGTATCGGCGGCACCGCCACTGTGGTCGCGCCCGATATCGGCTACAATCTTCGCCAGACCTACTTCATCGTCGGCCAAAATGGACGCGCCACCCTTGACATCACCGACGACGCCCTGCTCTCAGCAACCCTGTATGCTGGACGCGGTGGTTCCAGCGCCGGCGCCATCTACCAATCCGGTAACAGCATCGTGACCAACACCACCGGCGCGGCCAATGACGGCGGCCTCGGTACCGCCTCAGGCGCCTACGGTTATTACGGGCTTGAATCGGGCATCAACCACACCAAAGGATATTGGCAGGTCGCCCAAGCTTACAACTCGCAAGGCATCTTCCGCCAGACCGGCGGGTCTTTCACCATGCCCGGTGGCGGTGTGCCCGCTAGTGGCGCCGTCGGTAACTATTACGCTGGCACCGTCACCCTCACCCGCGGCGGCTTCGGCTTCGCCTTCCTGCTCGGCGGCACGTTTTACCACGGTACCACCCTGGGCGTCGGCGGTGACGGCAACAGCGGCTCCAACACCGGCTCCGGCGCGCTCGTCGTCGCCGGCGAGGCGGACGCCACGGTCAACGGGCCCATTGACCTCGGGCGGCGCTACAGTGATGCCAATGCCCGAAACCGCCTTTCCGACCTCGTGCTCGCCGGCAACGGGCGTCTCACGGCGAACCGCATCCATGCCGCCGACAATCCCGGCAGGAAAGGCGTCAGCTTCAACGGCGGCACCCTCGTCTGCACGAACTCCGAATTCCAAGTCTTCGACGGGACGCTTGCCGGCCACAACGTCGTCATCCACGAAGGCGGCTTCACGCTGGAGATCCCGGCCGCTATCGGCAAGACCATCGATGTCCCCCTGCGCGCTCCGACCGGGCTGATCGCCGCCGACATGACGTTCGCCACGCCCTACACCGACTACATCGCTCCGCCGATCGTCATCAATAAATACAACGGCCCGGACGGCCACAACGGCTACGTTGCGGAGGCACTCTTTGACCGTCCTTCTGGTGCCGTCACCGGTCTCAAGTTCCATGCGCCCGGCAGCGGCATGAGCCCGCAACCGGTCGCGACCCTGCGCCAGGCCGGCCGCGCCGATGTCGATGTGACCCTGTCCGTCAAGCCGGCCGTCTCCGGCGGCTTTACCAAAACCGGCGGCGGGAGTGTCACCTTTAACGCCGCCAACACCTATACCGGTCCGACCCTCGTGCGCGAAGGCACGCTGGTCCTGGGTCACGACGACGCCCTCTCCACCGCAACCGCCGTCACGGTCGGGGGCACCGGCGCACCCGCATGCCTCGACCTCTGCGGTCGCGACATTCAGGTCGCCTCCCTGACAATCGGCGATGGCGGCGCGGTCATCAACGGCACGCTCAGTGCCGCATCGATCATCAAGACAGGTGCCTCCACGGCCACGCTCGCGGCCACGCCCGTCGTCGAACCGTCCGCTCCGGCCCTTGACGCGCTCACGCCGGGCCTCTGGGAGGGGCTCACTTCGCGCACGGCCAACGATCCGTTCCGCTATGTGCCCAAGCAGAATGTCCGCCTCACCACCTATGCCGCCAACAATGGCAACTCCGTCAACACGAGTAACTCGGGCGGCATGTGGGCCGGCAACAATCACACCTACGCCTACGCCGGTTGCATCTGGAACCGCACCGCCACCAATCAGGTCTGGAACTTCCGCGGCGCGTTCGATGATTACGTTTATCTGGTCATCGACCGTTCGTTGGTTCTTTACCGTAACGGCAACACCGCCACCCCCGGCTCCTTCACTGCCACCCCCGGCCCGCACTACTTCGATGCGCGCTTCGGTGACGGCTGGGGCAACGTCGGCTGCAATGTCAGCGGCATGCTGAACAGCGGCCTCAACTGGGATCCCGGCGACGGCATGGGCTGGCGCGTTGTTTCCGATCCCGGCGACGGCTCGATCCTCACCACCTCATCCGTCAACTGGGACGCCGCCGAAGCCGCCCGCAACGCCCAGCCCGGCCAACCCGGCCTCTTCGAGGGCACGGTCG
>DUPH01000256.1 GCA_012838435.1 Lentisphaerota bacterium
AGCGGACGCGGCGCGGGCTATCCCATGGATCCCTCGCAGCCGGGCACATGGGACACCGTGGAAACCCGCACCTTCATCTACGACGGCTGGCTGCCCGTGCTGGAAAAAATAAGTCGCACCGGCGGCGTGACTGAAACTCGCGAGCACGTCTGGGGCAAGGACCTCTCAGGAACGCGCGGCGGTGCGGGCGGCGTGGGCGGTCTGCTCGCCACCCGCATCAACGATGCGTGGTACTTCCCAATCTATGACAACAACGGCAATGTCACAGACTATATTAACGAGTCTGGCGCAACCGTCGCGCACCGCGAGTACGGCCCCTTCGGCGAAACCCGCGCCGCATCCGGGCCGATGGCCGGAGTTTTCAACTTCTGGTTCAGCACCAAGTACCTCCACCACGAAACCGGATTCTATTACTACGGCTACCGTTTTTACAGCCCCAAACTCATGCGCTGGTTGAATCGAGATCCGATTGAAGAGCGTGGGGGAAACAACTTATACTGTTTCGCCAGAAATAGTCCTGTTGATGTGTTTGATGTCAATGGGCTACGTCCCCAAACTTCTTCAGACACGACGATACTGACAAGGCTAGAGTCGCTAGCAAAAAAATCGGAGAAAGGCAGTCCAGACTTTGCCAGGGCAGTACGAGCTGTCATTGCAGACATGACAGCTCGGATTGATGCTGTAAAAGGGCCTCAAGATCCAGCGAACTTGAGGGTTGGGCTCCACGCTCTTAGAATTTGGGCAGATCCGGCATTAGCAAGGTACTATGCACCGACCGAGAGCAGAGCAACCTGCAGCAAATACGTGGCCGTAATACAGTATGCTGGATTCGAAAGTAATATCGTGCCTCGTGATGATGCGTGGTGGAAATTCGGCTATCGCTACCCTTCTGCCAGCGAGTGGTTCAATTCACGAAACATGGGGAGCTTCAGGGTCGTATGGATCATTCAAAAGAAAGATGGCGGAGGGGACAAAACGACGATAACTTGGGAGCAACCTTTGACTGGAGTTGAAGGCATGCGTACCCCAGTTTTTGGCGACATCATTTCCTTCCCTGGGCATGTTGGCGTCTACCTTGGAACAGACTTGTACATTAGCGTAACTGCGCGGCCTGACAAGAGTGGCCTTCAGCCGTTTAGACTGGTGATCCACACTGTTCCTGATGGCCCGAGCAGTCCTGCTAAACGCATTTATTTTTCCGCAGAATAGGAGGCACTATGATTAAGTTCAACCGTTTATTAGTCAAGGTCGCCACAACGCTTTTCTTGCTTGGTATCGGAGGATTGGTCGTATATCGACGTTGGGAAATCAATACTATAAAAAGAATCCGCCTGACGCCCGCCAGTGAGCGGGCAAGTGAAATAGAGCGGCATCACAATTTTGTTTTGTCACGTATAAAAAAAGGGATGAGCAAGGCACAGGTTGAACGCATTGTTGGGTTGCCACAGAATACGGACAGCCAACATGTATGGGCTTGGGCTTTTGGTGGTGAGTCGGGTGACAGCGACAATAAAAAATGGATGGATTTGATTGATAACGGGCTTATGTATATTGTTTTTATTGATGATAAGGTTGTGGGTAACCCAGAGAGTGTTTACGCATCTGCTGCCCAAACTCCTTGCGAGATGGTTATGGGTTTAAGAAACTGTGATGCGAAGACCGCGATGATCCTCTTGGAACAACAGAAGGATTGACGAAGAAGGGAGCGTACCATATGACGGTTGGCACAATTAAACGCGCACGAAACGGCTTTCTCGCCTCGCGTGTCTGGTCGCGCGGCATAACGACCAGTTATGCCTACGACGCGCTCGGTCAGTTGATAAGCATCAACTATAGTGACACTACGCCCGACGTCTTCTTCGCCTATGACCGTCTCGGGCGTGTGGTATCTGCTATCACGGCGGTGTCGTCGCATCTCTTTGAGTACGCCGGGCTTGATCTTGTCGGTGAGATTCAGGACGGCGTTGCAATCACGCGGTCTTACGACGCATTCGGCCGACAGACGGGATTCGCCCTCGACGGCGATCACGCCGTATCGTACGGCTACGACACCTTCGGCCGCTTACACAGCGTATCCTCTTCCGTGTGTTCTGTGTGTTCCGTGGTTAACTACTCCTGCCTCCCCGGCTCTGACCTCGTTTCCGGTTACACCGCCGGCCCGCTGGCTGTCACCAAAACCTACGAACCCCGCCGCAACCTCATCTCCGCCGTCTCTAATCATGTAAACCCATGCGCCCGCAAAGCGGGAAATCATGTTAATCCTGTCTTGATCTCTGCCTACGACTACGCCAACGACGCCGCCGGACGGCGCGTCTCGCGCAACGCCGACAGCTTCGGTTACAACGCGCGTTCTGAAGTCATCAGTGCGGTCATCGGCACGAAC
>DUPH01000257.1 GCA_012838435.1 Lentisphaerota bacterium
CGGCTTCGTACAGTTCACGCGGCAGGCCGTCGAAGAAACCTTTGAGGATGAAGATCGACATGCCGCTGGCCAGCGTGGGCAGCACCAGCGCGGCGAAGGTGTTGAGCAGTCCGAGGTCGCGAATCAGCAGAAAACCCGGGATGGCGGTGACGGCCGCCGGGAAGGCCATGGTGGCCAGCAGGAAGAGCAGGATCTTTTCGGTCGAGCGCAGGCCGAAGCGCGAGAGCGCATACGCCGCCAGCGGGTTGACGGTAAGCGTGGCGAGCACCGAGAGCAGCACCAGCAGGACGGTGTTGCCGAACGCCTGGCCGCGCAGAAAAAGATATTCGCCCACCGTGCGGTAGTTCGCGAATGCACCGACCAGGAAATCGCGCCAACCGCGCCGCGCAAAGGTGACGGCGAGCGCCTCGCGCGTCGGGAAGCGCGCTTCATCAAAAGCCGCAAGCTGCCAGCCGTAGGCCGCGTTCAACGCTTGCACCGTGCCGTAGCGCGTCCGTAGAAAGTTTTGCCAGGCTTGTTCGGCGCTCAGCACCTCAAGTTGCGCAAGCGGTACCTGCGGGATGAAGTTGCGCCAGAGCGTGCTGTTCTCATACGCCGGTAGGCGCAGCCCCACGAAACCTGATGTCGCGTCCGGCAGCGTCTGTCCGGTCAGTCGCGTGTAGGCCTCCGGCGTCCGGCAGACCCCGGCGACGTAGTGCCGGTAGGCCTCTTCCAGCTCGGGCGTGATCCGTACGCGCAGCAAACGGCGCGGGTAGGCGGTGCGTACAAAGCGATCCCACTCGGCGCGCAGCAGTGCCGGTGCGTCGTCCGGCAGGGGGAAGGGGAGGTGCTCGAAGCCAGGGCAGGCGCGTCCGGCGAGGCGTGCGTAGTCGTCCGACGTGAAGGTGCCGCCCGGCGGCAGGCCGAGGCGCGCCTGCACATCCGCGCGCTTGAGCCACGCCAGCCAAAGCGGACGCGATTCGTAGGGCGTCGTGCGCGAGAAGTAGGCGGGCGGTTCCGCGTCGGCGCTGATCTCATCCGTGCCGTAGGCGCGTACACGGTAGAGGCGTTTCAACTCTTGATAGAGTTCCATCTTGGGGTCGTCGGCTGGATAGTCCCAGCCCGCATGGTGCAGCGGCGCGCGTTGCTGCGCGATCATGCGGATGCCGAAAAAGGACGAGTAGCGCACCGGCCATTCGGCATTGAGGCGCTCCAGCGCGGCACGACGACGCGCCGCAGGCGAGAGCGCCGCAAAGCGCTGCGGATCTTCGGCACGTAACTTCGCTTCAAAATGCCCGCGCACAAAGCCGGCCACGTCGCGCGGATCGAACGTACAGACGCTGTTGCGCAGATCATAATCGCGGTTGAAGAGCGCATAATCGCGCACCATGCGCGTCCAGCATTCGGCGGATACCGGATCGTCCAGACCGGCAAGATGGCGCTCGGCGAAACGGCGGCCGCCTTCACGGTCGCGCGAGACCACGATCCAACTTCCCCAGTGGGCGGGCGCATCGGGAAAAACTTGGGCGGGGAAACGCGGGTAACATCCCGCGACATAGCGCATGAAACGGTCGGGGCGATCCCAGAACGCGCGCACGACCGGCGAGAAGCGGTAGTAGTCATACGGGCCGGTCAGCGAGGCGGCCAGCATCACCAGAAAAGGCCAGACCATGGTGAGCCCACCCAGCGACAAAATGGCATAGACCAGAGCCAGGAAGATCCGGGCCTTGGCTGTCTTGCGCTCGACTGTCAAAATCACCGCCATGTTCGGTGCGCATACCGTAGCACACTCCACAGAGGCGTGCCAATTTCAAAACTCTTAAACGCAGAGACGCCGAGGTTTTTGGGGATGGCGGCGTGACCGCCGCCGGGGGAGGGACGAGCGTCTGCTCGTCCGCAGGCAAGCAGACGCTTGCCCCTCCCGGTGCTCCGCAATGAAACCTGAAATCATCCTTCCGCGCATCGGAAGGCTGCGTGGGGACACTCGCTCTCCAAATCATGTCAATCAGGTCAGTCATGTCGTTTATGCGCCCGCGCAGCGGGAAATCAGGTCAAAAAATGAAACCACGGAACACGGGCAAGATGCCCGTGCCACACCCTTTTGCAAGACACGTTGTTGCGGGCGAGGACGCCCGCGACCGACTTACTGCTCTTTTTTTCACCAGAAACGCATGATCCTCGCGCACCCCTGCCACTAACCGACTATGTTATGCATGTCGTTACGCATGGACTACTAGAAACGAATCGGGTACAATGTTCCGATGAATATGCCCCATAATATTCCGAAGTTCAATCTGGTTGAAATTGATCCTTTTGACGCAAGGCGCGGGTATAAGCGATGTACTCTTCCTGGCGTAGGCTACACTCCACCCGATGACCCTCTGTCTCCTTATCGGTCTATACCATGTGCCGCTGACTTCTGGAGGGATAAATCGGGCGAACTCGTTGTCCGTTTTTCCAGTAATCAGCCTTACGTTTTTCACTTTAAGGGAGTGCTTTCCAATGGTAAGCCAATCCCAGAGGAAGCCATTTATGAATTCGGTGAGTATATTGCGGCAATACTTTCCGACTGGGGCGGTGCAGATGATCCTCCAAACCCCGAGTTTGGCTTCGAAACTCAATCTTGAAATCACGCGAACCACAGGCATCCATCAACACTGAGTAGGCGACATGGCATGACAAAAACACAAAAACGCGTTCTTCGTTGGACGCTCAGCATAGTTTCGACAGTTATTTTTGCCACCAGCATTGGTTTCCTGATGTACTGTCGTAAATTAGACTAATGCTTAACATACAATTGGAAAAAAGATGAAACGATACTTCAAGACTCTGATGCTTGCACTCGCCCTCATGCCGCTTGTTGGTCGAACCGACCAACTTGCATGGATACCACGCGCAGACGTGGAAAAAGTGGTGAAGTCAATCCAGGAGCAAATCCGTCAGCGGCAAGGCGAGCCGTACTACATGGTTTCCTACTGTTCTTTGTGTGATCAGATACCTGTCGAGGTCTGGGAGGTGAAAGACGTTGTCACCGTGGCCATCCCGGACACTGACTACTTTCAGATGCATGTCTTTGGTCGTCGTGTTCTGCGGTCGGCCGAAACCATCCGCGAGGGGAAGTACCAAGAGCCTGTGCTGTACGAAGCGGTTGCCCCCGACAACGACAACGGGTTCCTGCGGGGCGTTGATCTTGCCTACGTCTACATGCCTTCAGAAGATGGTGCTTTTCGCTGTGTTGGCAAGGTATTCCAATTGGAGTGCGATGTCAGCGTCGAACGGATCAACATCCCGCAGGATGCGTTCAGCAAGGCGGAAGACAAACCGAAAACCCCAACCAAGCGTCGCAAGCCACCGGCGCACCGAGCGGATCTCATTTAGCGCTGACGTTTCGTAACGTGAGGAGGTATACAATGATTAGATCGGCTATTCTTGTGGTGATGGTCGTGACCTGTGGCTGTTTTTGCCTCCCGCGTCCCCCACAATATGCGTAACGCAGAGTGATAGGCTGTGTGAGAGGAAAGTAGATGAGTATGCGGCCCGTAGTAGCATGGACGATCATTGTGGCGGTAATCCTGCTCCTCGCGCTCTTCGTCGTTTCGATGTTCGTGCCGTGGACTCCGATCAACTGTCGGCACGAAGACGTTGACATCACGACCGGCAGACTCCGACACAGCCGCTATTTCTTGTTCTGCAAGGTGTCTGAGAGAATCGAAGATTCTCCGGTTACGAAGATGCTTCCGCCGGATATACTCAGGCGTCGCACCCCCGAATGGCGCAGGGTCAACACCTTCTCGCCCGGAGTCCACCACTCCCCGCGCTACACATTCCACGGTGCCATTCACCAGATCCATACTCTTGTAACCGTATGGGACATGGCCAACGAATACGGGTTCTCGGACGAGTTGAAGCAGAAGACAGCCCTGGATGTTCTTGCTATCTGGCAACAGAGCGGAAGCTGCTTCCTGGCTGGTGACTACATCCGTTGTCTCCGTGACCTAGCGGACGAGGCGACACGGCAACGCATCCTCACAGCCCTGCCGAAGTTGAAGATGCCACTGGTGGAGACCAACGGCACGGACGTTGTCTGTACGATGTTCTTCCCCAATGGGCAACCGATGGACCGAATACATGGCTACGTGGATAAACACGGGAAGTTCATCCGACATGGTGTTTGGGAACGCTGGGCAAAAGACGGAACCAGGGTGCTCCACGGTCATTTTGAGAATGGCGAACGTCACGGACGGAGGTTCGAGTGGGACTACGATGGCAAGTTGTCCTCCATCAACGTTTACAACCACGGGGAATTGATCGAGTACGCGTCTAAAAATCTTGAGGATCACCCCGACTTCAAGGCCGCACAACAACTGAGTGAACGTGACGGCGTGTCCGCAGCTCGTGACCCAAATACGGTGTCCGACGCGCAAGCTCTTGAAATCGCTGAAGCCACGTTCCGATACCAGTTTCTGCACAACGCTTCTGGTCGGCAACAGGAAGCAGCGGCTTATTTCCTAAGCCTCTTCGGGCAAGACCCGGACGACGCATTCCTGAAACGGTTCGAAGGGCACAAGCCCCCCATTCAGAAAGGTTCCGCTTTTGTCGTCGGAAAAGGGCTCAAGTTTCGCGTGGAAAGAATCAAGCGCGTTTCGGACACCAAAGTGGAAGTCTCGGGAGGGTACTACGAGGCCGGACTCAGCTCATCGGGAAACACCTACATCGTGGAGTTGAAAGAAGGGAAATGGGTGGTCACAGGCGATACGATGCACTGGATATCATGGAACCGCGAAACATGGTCTGCCGGAGCCCTCGCTGACGTGCCGTCTCAGAGGCTGGACGTCGGATACTGTCTACGATCTGGAGGGTCTAGTCGGCCCGAAATACTCCACCCCAAGCTCTGTCCTCGAAACGTGAGGCTTGACGTTAGGGCAATTGAATTCCAATAGTGGCAACATGAGTGCGGCTGTTGAAAACGTTGTGACCGAGGTGCTAAAACTGTCGCATAGAGGAGAGTGAGATGCAGCTATTGGGAGGAGTTTGTTGAGCGGATACGAGACGCCCCTTGGTGGAACTCCGATGAGCCAAAGGAAAAATCTGAAAAAGGGGTGTGGCTTGGAAGAGCGGCAATGCTTGATGCAATATTCTACGAGGGAAGAGAAATCAAACCCGATGAACCACGAAAAAGCCAGTTGACATCCGGTATTATTTGAGACAACAAGGAGGTATTTAGACGATGACGGGCTCGCGCAGTGTCGGGAGGGACGCGCGTCGCTCGTCCGGGCGGCGTTTCACGCCGCCACACGGGCAAGATGCCCGTGCCACCTAAGAGAAGCGTAACCGACCAGTGCGGCTCGCGGGGACGCTCGCTCCCAAAAAACCTTGGGAAAGCAACTGAAAAAATCTGACATTAACGCTTGACGGTAATAGCGCGATGCGTTATGTTCCGGTCATGATCAAATCATTCAAAAGCCCTGAGGCCGAAAAAATATTTCGGCGCGAATATGTGCGGCGGTTCCCCCTTAACATTCAACGGACGGCACTACGGAAACTGTGGATGATTGATGCAGCACCGGATTTAATTTCGCTGCGGGTACCGCCCGGAAACCGGCTGGAAGCCCTTGCGGGCAACCGAGCGGGACAACACAGCATCAGGATCAATGACCAGTGGCGTATTTGTTTTCGATGGAGAGAAGGCAATGCGTACGACGTAGAGATTGTGGATTATCACTAGGAGAAAAAATGAAAACTAACAAAATGCACC
>DUPH01000258.1 GCA_012838435.1 Lentisphaerota bacterium
CAATATCAAGGTGTTGCGGCGGTTACGGAGCATCCGGCCAAAGCCTTCCTCTATGGCAGCACGGGCAACGTGGAGATCGACGGACACATCCAGCTTTCCGGTACGTATTCGGGGGCGATCACGGTGAACGCGGGCGGCACGCTCGTGGTGACGCCGACATACGCGCCCGTGATTCCCGCCGAAGGGCGCGTGGGCTGGTTCGACCCGGATTATCCCGACACCTTCCGCACGGCGACGGAAGACAACGCTGCGACCATTTACGGGTTCTGGCCGCGCGGCAGCACCGAGGCCACGATGGAGGTCGGCGACGTTTTCTTCTACGGCGTCACCTCGCGGCGCCCCTTTATGCATCTAGGCGCGCGTGGCTTTGGCAGGACGCGTACTTGGATTGATTTCGACCATCCGGCAGCGCATGTGCCTAGCGGTGACGACGGCAACACGCTACGTTTCAAGGTCTGGCCTGCAGGCGGGATCGGCGACGCTTACGGCGGTGCTGATGTGCAGAAAGACGTCCGCACGGTGGTCTTTGTGTCCGACTCCTTCCGCGGCGGCGGCGATCCGCTCCGAAAAGCGGTTATGGATGGTGGTGATTTCGGCGACCGCGGCAAGGTGTCTCACACTGTGTCGATCTGGAAAAACGCAAGCGGTGCCGTGACAAAGGGCACGACACGGCTCAACGGTCGAGTGGTAGACGGAACCGTGACGGGTTATACGGGCGCACCCGAAGTGCTGTCGCTCGTTACGACGAATCAGGTGAAGCTCGGTCTTCTCGGTAATTTCTTCAATTCGCAACAAACATCTGGCTATGGGGAAATGCTGGGCGAGATCTTGATGTATTCGACCGAGCTGACCGCCGCGCAGGTGAAGACGATCGAGGACTACCTGCTCTTCAAGTGGGTGGGCATCGCGCCGACCGGCTACGGCGATTTCACGGACGCGACGGTCTCCGGCGCGGGTGACGTCAAGGCGGCCGCATGGGACGATCTGCCGCAGATCGCGCCCACATTCACGGGCAGGGTGTTCCTGACGGGCGACAGCCTCGCGTTCGCATTTGACCCGGCACTCGAAACGCCGGTCACGAATCCAATCGGAGCCGCCGGACTCGCCATTTCGCTGCCGGACGCAGTGACGGTGACGGTCGCCTTCGCGTCCAAGCCGAACGCGGGGTCTTACAAGCTGATCGACGGCACACTGGTGAACGCGAATACGCTCTTCACGCTTTCAACGACCGGCATGGCCGACGGCTCGACGGCCAAACTGCGTGCCGCAGCGAATGGCGTGTGGCTGGATATCATTCCGTCGGGAACCCTCATTCTCGTCCAGTGATAAAGGGCGGCCGGAGCTGATGTGAAAAGATGGAACGTTTTGACAATGGCCGCGCTCGCTGTGTTGGCAGCGGGGGCGGAAGTGGAGGTGCGCGTTAAGCCGGGGTCGGCGGGTGCGCCGCAGATCCATGTGGACGGCAAGGCGGTGCCAGCGCGGATGTTCTGGGGCTGGCGCGGGCACCGGCCGATCATCGTGGGGACGGCGTGGGAGCGCTTTGAACTCGCCTTCACGCCCAAGGCCGCCGATCCGGGGACGATCCACTTCCGGATACCGTCCGACAGGGCGCTTGTGGTGTTCCTGCGCAACGTGCGGGTGGTCGATACGGTGACTGGTGCCGACTATCTCGATCCCGCGTCGCTCTCCTCGGCGGAGGCCTTCGCCAAAGCGTGGACGGTTTTCGACAACGACACTCTCGGTCACGCGGACGTGACAGCGGACGGATGCCTCAAGATCGAAGGGTGGGGGAAGAACAAAGGTTCCAAGCCGAATCCGCACTTCCACTGCTACACGAAGCGGACGCCGTTCGTCGAAGGCCGCCGTTACGTGCTCTCGTTCGAGGCGAAGGCGTCAGAGGATGACGTTCTTCTCAGACCCGCCGCCTATACCTGCTACGCGGGGAACTATACGCGCTGGCCATTCACAGGTCGCGATCCGTTTCCCGCGCAGGTGAAGATGGCCGCAGACGCCGGTGTCGACTTGGTTTCGTTCATGGTGCCGAAGACAATCTGGAAGGATGACTACACCTATGACTGGGCGGATCTGGACGACCTCTGCGATGAGGTCATCGCCATCAACCCGAAGGCGCTGCTCGTTCCCCGCATCAAGCTGGAAACAGCAGGATGGTGGGCGCGGAAATATCCGGACGATGTGATCACCTATGCCGATGGATCAAAGGGTCCGGCGCCCTCCATCGCCTGTCGCCACTACCGCGAAAAGGCGTGCCGGTTCCTTGAGGCGATGACGCGCCACCTCTGCGAGAAGTATCCCGACCGCTTCGCCGGCATCCATCCGGCGGCGCAGAACTCGAGCGAGTTCTTCTACTGGGATACGTGGTCAAAGCCCTTCTTCGGCTATGACCCCGCTACGAAGGCGGCGTTCAAGGCGTGGCGTCGCAAACACGGACGCCCCGAGGCAGAGGTGCCGACGCTCGCCGAACGCAAGCTGGACATTTTTAAATCGCCGACGCTCGCCGATCCGGTGAAGGATAGCGTACTCGTCGACTTCCGTCTCTACCTGCAAGAGGAGATGGCGGACTTTGTCGCGGAGGTCGCCTCCGTCTGCCGCAAGGCGTCCGGCGGCAAGAAACTCGTCATCATCTTCTACGGCTATCAATGGGAGTTCGCGGGACACGCACGCGGCGCGGGTACGTCGGGGCATTACGCGCTGAAGTACCTTCTCGACAAGGCCGCGAAGGATCTCGATATTCTCTGTTCGCCCATCTCCTATCTCGACCGCGCGTGGGGGCAGACCGCGTCTGCGATGAGCGCCGCCGAGACGATCATGCGGCATGGCGTGATGTGGCTCTTCGAGGACGACTCGCGCACGTTTCTGGATCCGGACAAGACCGCGCGTAAAGGTGAGGGCGTGTGCATGGATCTCGCGCAGACGCGGCAGGTGCTGCTGCGCAACAACGCGCAGACCGCCATCCGCGGCTTCGGCAGTTGGTGGATGGATCTGCCTGCGTGCGGCTGGTACATGGATACGCGGCTCTGGGATTTGATGGCGCGGCTCGGGCCGTTCGACCGTGCGATGCTCAACCGCGCCCGGCCGTTCACGCCGGAGGTGGCGGCGATCGTGGACGAGACCTCCATGATGTATTTGTCGCTCGGGCGCGTCTCTTCGAGGTTCGTGTCGGTGCCGCGCGCGGCGTATGGACGCGCCGGCGCGCCTTACGGACAATACCTGCTTTCGGATGTGCTGGAAAGGCCGCTCGACGCCAAGCTCCAGATTTTTCAAAGCGCGTGGTACATGACGCCTGAAAGAATCGCGGCGATCAACGCGCAGCGCGCCGCGAAGCCGGATGTCACGCGTGTCTGGTGCTGGGCGCCGGGTTATCTCACGCCCGGCGGCAAAGACGTGGGCGGCATCGAGGCGCTCACCGGTTTCAAGGGCAAGGCGCTCGCGTCCACGGATGGCAGCGCGACAGCGACCGAGGAGGGGCGGCGGCGCGGACTCCCCGAACGCCTTGCGGCGAAAGACAAGCACCCGTTCGTCGATCTGTTCGGCGTAGAGGCCACCGACGCAGAGACGTGGGCGCGATTTGAGGACGGCACGCCCGCCATCGCTGTGCGTAAAAATGCGTTTGGCGGGAACGAGGTGTTTCTCGGCACGCCAGCCTGCCCGCCGGAATTGGTTCGCGCTCTCGCGGATCTTGCGGGCGTTCACCGTTACGTAAAGGACGGCAACGCGGCGATTTGGGCGGCAGGATGGCTCTCGGCAATGGCGGATGAGCAGGGCGGCAAGGTGACCTTCGACACAGGCGTCGCCGGTCCTGTGAAGGATTTCTTCACGGGAAAGAACATCGCGGACGGCCCGGTCTTCACGCTCGACATGGCGCCGGGCGAGACCCGCCTCTTTGAGTTCTGAGTTGGGTTTTCTCACACGAAGGCACGAAGGGCACGAAGGTTTTTTGGGGGGGCATGGCTCGGGTTTATTTGACCACGGAATACACTGAACACACGGAAAGGCATGGCATGATTTTTCATGAAGTTTCATGTGTTTCATGGTTCGGGTTTATTTAACGCAGAGACGCAGAGGTTTTTAGGGGTACCATCTCTGGCTTGTGCTGCGCTGGGAGGGACGAGCGTTGCTCGTCCGGGCGGCGCTCCGCGCCGCCACACGGGCAAGATGCCCGTGCCACATAGCTTGGCACCGGCCATTCGCCTGTCTTGCGCGGCACCGCCGCTTCTGAACGCTGAA
>DUPH01000259.1 GCA_012838435.1 Lentisphaerota bacterium
CGTTCCGGTAGAACACGCGGAAGCGGTTCGAAACGCCCTCCTCGAAGACAAGTTGGAACGAGACGAGGTTGTTCGTGGTCGCGCCGCCGGAACGGAAGCCCGCGTCTTTGTATTCGATGACGCAGTGGCGGTGGCCGTTTGTCGTGACATCCGCCAGCGTGACGGCGGAACCGAGGTCTGCGGGGTAGAGGCACAGGTCGTCCCAGAACCCGGCGGCGAGCAGGCCGCAGCCGGACGGCATGTACGTATCGCCCATTTCGTCATTGGCGTGCCGCCCGGTGCCGATCGTCCCGGCTCCCGGGAAAAACCCGGCGATCCCGTTGGCGTTGGCCGACAGGTTGGTCAGCACCCGCCCCCCGAAGAAGAGCGGAAACGGGAGCGGCTCCTCCACGCAGCCCCCGTTCATGTCGGGCGCGAACCGCGCGGTCAGGTCCGTCCCGCCCGACGCGTCGAACCACCGGAAGGCCGTCGCCGCGACCGACGGCGGGCCGTATTCCTCCCCGTCCGTGAGGCCGTCGTCGTCGCTGTCGCTGTCGCGCGGATTCGTCCCCAGCGCGGCCTCCAGGGCGTTCGAAAGCCCGTCGCCGTCGGGGTCGGCGTCGGGGCCGTCGCTCCCGTCGAGCGGATTCAGTCCCAGCGCGATCTCCGCGCCGTCGGGACACCCGTCGTTGTCCGTGTCGGCGTCGTCCGGGTCGGTGAGATAGACCCATGTCTCCATCGCGTCGGAAAGGCCGTCGCCGTCCGCGTCGATGAGCGGGGCGGCGCGGAAAAACGCGGAGGCTGACACCTCCGCATTGAACCGTGTGGCGACGTTTGTGTAGGCCACGCCGGAGACATAAAGGGAGTCGGCCGTGTTCGTGACGGCCGGCCCCTCGGGGCCCTCCGCCCGCACGGGAGGGGGGAGCAGGTTCAAGGGAATCGAGTTGGATGCGGAGCCCCCGGACGGCTCGACCGGGATCTGCGCCAGCGGATGCCACGCGGTGCCGCCCGCCGCGTTCGTCGCGTCGAGGCGCGGCGCGCAGAGGATGTCCAGCCGGTTCCCCGGCAGCGGATGGCCGTCCGGCCACGCCAGGGCGATCTGCACGGCATTGGAGTCCACCCGGATGCCCGTGAACCGCAGCCCGTTTGTTCCGCCCGTCCCGCCTCCGCCCGGCGGGTTCCAGAAGCTCTGCCGCGCCTCCGCATAGGCGCCGAGGTTGGCCGCGTCGACAAAATGCCATTCCATGTCGACATGCGACGGCAGCAGCAGCAGGCGCGTGAAGTCCAGCGCGGACTGGGAGACGCCGTTCGTCGGCGCGTCCGGCACGCCGTGCAGCTCCGCGATCCAGTCCGGGGTGTAGCCCGCGCCGAGCAGCGGCGGCAGCGTGTCGAACAGGGAGCCGCCCGCGTTGTAGAAGCCGATGACGCCGCTCGCGTCGTCCGTGCGCAGCGTGACGGGGAAAATCTCGACCCCGCCGAAATTCGTCGCCGTGAGCCCCCCCAGGAACCCCGCGCCGAATCCGTTCGTGGCGGCCGCCGTCCGGTCGACCGCCCCGCCCCACACCGTGAGGACGCGGTTCGTCACGGGGAAGAACACCCCGATGCCCGACGCCTGCTCCCGTTCGTACGCCAGCGCCAGGTCCGTCACGTTTTGCGGCTCGCCCGCAAACTCCGGAGGGGGGAAACCCGCCGCCGCCCGCGCGAGCGCCGCCAGCACGAAACAGAGACGCAGGACGGCAGGCATTTTCGCTTTTGTGCTTTTCTTGTTCATGTCTAGATCACCCGTTGCCTCAATTGCCTTGTCACGACAGCATATTATCACACCGCGAAAACGCTTCGCAATCCCTGATTGTCTCATGTCAAACTACGTCCCAACAACCATCACTAAACCGGCCACAAATAGCAGTGCACTTCTTGATAACGCATCTGTTTTTCATGAAGTTTCATGTGTTTCATGGTTCCACTTGAATGTTGAACGCTATGGTCGTTGCCCAGCGGTGTTGCAAGCAAGCAGCAACATAAATTGTGGCCGGGTCAGTAACTTTCGCCTGTCGTTTCAGCGTCGGGTATTATATGCTGAGGTAATCGGACAGAGGAGAACGTAGATGATCAAACTCACCTTTTTCGGCGCCGCGCAAACCACGACCGGATCCATGCACTTAGTCGAAGCGAACGGAATGAAGATCCTGCTCGACTGCGGGTTGTTTCAAGGCAGGCGCAAAGAGGCCTTCGAACGCAACCGCAACATGCAGATCACCCCCGCCACCATTGACGCCGTGGTGCTCTCGCACGCGCATATCGACCACAGCGGCAACCTGCCGACCCTCGCCCGCAACGGCTTTCGCGGCAAGGTCTACTGTACCCCGGCCACGCGCGACCTGTGTGAGATCATGCTGCGTGACTCGGCCTATCTGCAGGCGCGCGACCTCGAATACATCAACAAGAAGCGCGCACAGCAGGGCAAGAACCTCTTTGAACCGCTCTATGAGCAGCAGGATGTCGACACGATCATGCGTCGCTTCAAGCCCGAACCGCTCAAGCGCCTAGTCGATCTCGGCAACGGCGTCTCGCTGGTCTTTCACAATGCGGGGCACATTTTGGGGTCGGTCCTGACTCAGCTTGATGTGAAGGACTCCTCGGGCCACTCTCGCCGCCTGCTTTTTACCGGCGACCTGGGACAACCCAACCAGCCGATTCTGCGTGATTACGATATGCCGCAGGGTGCCGACATCCTGCTGATCGAAAGCACCTACGCCGACCGCGACCACCCCCCCTCCGATGATGTCAAGGGACGTCTCAAGGGGTTTATCGAGGATATCCACCAGTTGAAATCGCGGCTCATCATTCCGGCCTTCAGTGTCGGTCGCACCCAGAACATCCTCTACACCCTGAACCGTCTGACCGAAGAGGGCCGCATGCCCTCCACGCCGGTGTATGTCGACAGTCCGCTCTCGCTCAAGGCGACCCAAGTCTACGCCAAGCACCGGGAGTGCTATGACGAAGAGGCCTCGGACATTCTGCGCCAAGGGATCGACCCCATGAAGTTCCCCGGCCTGCGCTTCATCGAGACGCCTGACCAGTCGAAAGCACTGAACGACCTGCCCGGGCCGCTGATCATCATTGCCGCTTCAGGGATGTGCGAGGGCGGGCGCGTGCTCCACCATCTGCAACGCGCGGTGGGTGATCCGCGCAACATCATTTTGATCGTCGGCTTTCAGGCCGAGCATACATTGGGACGCCGCATTGTGGAACGCCAGTCGCCCCTCAAGATTCTGGGCGACGAGTTTGAACTGAACGCGCGCGTCCACACGATCAACGCCCTTTCGGCGCATGCCGACCGCACGGCGTTGATGCGCTGGTTCGACGGCATCAAGGGAACGCGCCTGAGCCGTGTCTTCGCGGTTCACGGCGAACCCGAAAAGGTGGCCGCTATGACTGAACTGGTCAAGCAGCACGGCGTGGAGAACGTTGTCGCGCCGGTGCCGGGGCAGACCTTCAAAAATGTCTGACGGCAACGGACAGGGGATGAAACGTTTTCGCGGACTTGGCGTTTGTCTGGCGGCCGCCGCCTTCGGTGCCGTCACGCTGGCGTCGCAGACGTTGTTGCTGCGGCGCTTCCTGTGGCGTTTTGAATCCACCGAGTTGGGTGTCGCGATCTTCTTCTCCTCATGGCTACTCGGTGGTGGCCTGGGCGCGGCGGTCGCCGCCACGCCGCCGGGCCGCCGTCTGATCCGCCTGCTGGCCCGCTACGTATGGCTGCCACCCCTGGTCTGTGCGCTTCTCTACTTCGCGCACTATGCCGTCATCGGCAACCTGCGCGCCTGGATGGGGTTGCCCGCCTACCACGCCTTCCCGCTGTTCCATCTGGCGCTCGGTTGCCTGCTGGCCAATCTCCCGTTCTGCTTCGCGATCGGCTGGGGCGTGCCCGCGTTCTGCCTGGCCCTCGAAAACCAAGGGCTTCCGGCGGGACGCGCCTTCGCCGCCGAAGCTTTGGGCTCGGCGCTCTGCGGAGCACTCGTGACGGCACTGTTGGCCGCCGGCATTGCGCCGGACCCGCGCGACGTAGCCGAGTGGTATCGCTTCTTTCCGCAAACCGATACCGCGCCGGGCCGCTTTGAAACCGGCGGCGGCACCACGCTCTACGGCACACACGGCGACTCTTTCTACGCTCTCACTGCGGGTGGCGTCAGCGAACTACTGCCGGAAGGCGACCGCGCAGTTGAACAGGCCGTGCTTGCGCTCTCGCAGCGCCCCTATGCGACCAACGCCCTGCTGATCGGACAGGTGCAACTCGCCACGGCCCGCGCCTTGGAATCGCTGCGGCCTGACCTTGCCATCAC
>DUPH01000260.1 GCA_012838435.1 Lentisphaerota bacterium
CCGTGCAGAACGGCACGGGAATCGTCTTCTACCCTCCGGGCTACCAAACCGATCCGACGACCGCTTTCATTAAAACACTGGTGGGTGACGGCACCGGCGGTGTGCTGTACATCCCGCTCCTCCAGACAATAGAGGTCGAACGGCTCGAAGGCACCATCACAGTCCGCGGCCCTGGCACGTTGCGTGTGGGCACGCTGGCGGCGGGTGCAGTCCTGAGTGCCACCACGCATCAGACGACAACCGTGATCATCGGTGCCGCCGAGCCGGACGCCGCCGTCCGGTTGAGCGACAAGACCTCCCTCGTGTTTGCGGGCAACGTCATCGTCCTCGACTCTCTCTACCTAGACGCCGGAGCGTTCACGGTCTCCGGCGCGGCCACAATCAAACAGATCAGCGGCCCCGGCACATTGATCAAGCAGGGGACCGAAACGCTAAACGTGCTGTTCAGCTCGATCACCGACATGCATGTCGAGGCGGGCAAGTTGATCCTCGCCGCCCCCGATCCCGCCAGCGTGCTCGGCGACCTGCCGGCCCTCTGGCTTGATGCCGCAGCGCCGAGCGTCTTCACGCAGTATCAAAGCTATACCTTTACCAACAACTTCACGGTCATCGAACGATGGAACGACTGCCGGCCCGGCGCACCCTACTATGGCCTCAATACGCGCGGCGAAAACAATTATCAGGTCTATCCGTATGTCATGACCAATAACCAGAACGGACTGCCGGTAGTTTCTATGGGCTCCTATCAGACCGCCCTGTCTGCGGAATATGGCAGCCGCACTGAGGCACGGCGTCTGCCGCTCTCCGCCGACCTCAACCCGCAGTACATTGTGATGATGTTCGGCAGCCAGCACGGCGGCGGCGCATCGGTCGCTGGAGGGACTTGGAATCTGGGGCGGCTCCGTGAAACCGCAGCCGACTACCGCAACCCGGCCACGCCCATGCTGGCCTCCCTCCACCCGATGTGGACCAACGGCGTGGAGGTGACCTCCACCAACACCGGCTTCAGCGGCGGCTATCAGATTCTATCCATCAACACGCAGGGTAAGCTCGTGAACACGCTCGGCTGGCGCAACAGTTATCAGAATGCCGGCGGCCAGAACTACGGCGAAGTGCTGATCTACACCAACGCGCTCTCCGACCTCGAACGCATGACCGTCGAAGCCTATCTGGCCAAAAAATGGGTACTGCCCTACGTCAACACGTGTGTGCCGTCCGCTACAGTCGCGACCGGTGCCGAGTTGGAGATCGGCCGCGCCTACACCGTCGACCAGCTCTACGGCGGAGGCACCGTACATCTGACGGATGGTTCCGCCTTCGCGCCCGTCGGGCGTTTCACCGGCACGTTGCAACTCAACGGCGGCACGTTTGACGTCGTGGACCTGCCCGCGCCGCCCGGTCCGGAAGTGGTGCCCGCCGCCGGACGTTCCGCTTGGTTCGACCCCAGCCAGACCAACCGCGTCGTGTTGGGCATCGAGTACACCCCCACCCGCCCGCTGGCCGTGGCCGGCCTGCTTGACCGCGAATGGGACGGGCTCTACCTGCTGGGCACCTGTGGCGGCGTGGGCATTAATGACTACGATCGCCGCCCTTGGCTCGACGAACGCGCGGGACCGCTGGGCACGCCTCTCTTCTGGCTGGACTATCAGGACTTCTATCCGAACGACACCAAGGGCAACACCCTGCGCATGGCACGCAACCCCAAACAGATCGGCTCGGGAGACACCTCAAGCGTCGTCACCAACGTGCGTACCGGCTTTATCGTGCTGGACAGCTC
>DUPH01000261.1 GCA_012838435.1 Lentisphaerota bacterium
GCCGAGGTGCGCTACGCCGCCGCCCTGACGGGGCAGCGCCTCTTCACGGTCGCCTACGGACTGCCCGGCGCCCTCCCCGGCAGCGTCTCGACCAACCTCGCGTTCGAGGCGATGCAAACCATCGCCGCGCCGGTCATCACCGCGACCGACGCCGACGGGCACGTGTACAACACCAGCGGCATGCCGCTGGGCGGCACCGCCCGCTTCAAGGTCGAGGTGCCCGGCGGCGCCGTGCCCGACGCCGACATCACCTGGACGATCAAGGAGGGCGCGGGGCGCGTCGCCTTCGCCGGCGGCAACACCGGCCCCGAAATCGCCGTGACTGCGACATCGACCGGCGCCTTCCGGCTGGAGGTGGATATCAAAGGCCTCGTCATCACCCCGCCCCACGTCCGGCCCTTCTTCGTGGGGGAAGTCTTGCAACCCAAGACCGTGCCTGTAGCTGTGTGGGTCGCGAGGCACTCCGCTGGGTACACTCCCGCCACTCCCTCCCGCATCGCTGGAATGATTGCGGACGCCAATAAGATTCTGTGGCAAGTCGCAATAACGCTCGCGTGGAACGGGACAATCAACTACACGAATCGCAACGACTGGTACAAGCTGAATCTGCCGCCGGACAATGTCGTGACCAATGGTTCAACAGTCTGGCAACTGTTGGATTGCACGAACAATACCGGCGGGGTCGAACTTTACTTCGTGGAAGATATAATTGAATATGGCGGAGGACACGACACGCTCGGATTTAACGCAAGAGGCCTGGGGCTGGTTCTTGGCCGCCTAGCCACGGGACACACACTGGCGCACGAGCTGATGCACGAGTGCGGCCTTGTGGACATTTACAACAGCGACGACGGTCTCAGCGTTTCAGGAGAAGTCGGATCAGATCGCCTGAGTAGTGCCGACTGGGGTGGCGGCTACTATCCGCCGGGACTCCAGCAAGCCGACTTCAATAGCGAGCGGTTGCTGATGTACGGAGGTGGCGAGCCGGAAACAACGGTGGCGATCAACATTCCCCGTGGTAGCGTGTACGGCGTAGGGCTTGGATCGCCCGCGCAAACAAATCTTGTGCTCGGCCCCGTGTCCGTGGGCCGGAATAGCATGGAGGCGGGGGAACCCGTGCATTGATGGTGAAAGGAGAGCGCTGATGAAACGTTGGATTATTCTGTTGGTAGTTCTGCCTCTTGCGGGCGTGTGCTTTGCGGAAATGGACAGCAATCAGGTCATGCGTGTTCGGAAAAAATTACGGCAATGGGGCGGAGAATCATATCGGACAGTAGATTCTCGCTATGCGGATCTGATGGGTTTTCTGAAGCGCGAGAATCTGACGCTCGAAGACATTTTGCCGGAAGTGGAATGGATGGCTATAACGGCAAACGATAATCAGGACCCCGACAAGCAGGATGCGCCGAGGGGGAACTGGGATGGGGTGTGCAACCAAATGCTTGTTCTGCTTGGCCGCACGCAGGACAAGCGCTGGCTGCCGTTCATCGAGCGCATGGCTCTGACCGCTCACACTGAACACAATCGTCTGGATGCCGTTCGCGTTCACATCGTTAGTTGCGGGTTCGATTCCTTCCCGTTCTTGAAGCGGATGGTAGCGTTGCAACCTGATGATATGGGAGGAGAGGAAGGGTTGCCCATGCAGAGCCTAATGCTGGAGTGGTTTTTGATGCACATGTCGGAAAGGGAGCTTTCAGAGGAGCAGAAAAAAGAGCTAAATGGTTATTTTCTCGCTAGAGCTTTATCCACGACAAACGCTTCTGCAATGGTGCAGGCCGACGAGTTCTTGCAACGGAGTCTGCCCGCATATACGAACAGCCGCCAGCGGCTTTATTTGGCGGGAAAGCAAAACATGCATGACATGACCGGCCAGATGGATGGACACTTCGCTCCGATCAAAGCGGAGCTCGAAAAACTGCCGCCGTCCGACCTCACCGACCTCCGAGACAGTTTCCCCGA
>DUPH01000262.1 GCA_012838435.1 Lentisphaerota bacterium
CGCCGAGATGGTCGGTGCCCCGCCCGGTGCCGGAGCGGCAGAGACCGGCGCGAAGGGATCCGGATTTTCCGGGGCAGGAGCAGCGGCGGTCGGGGTGGTGCTCAGCTTGAGCACGAGGTTCACGCCGCGCTGCTCGAGCGGAATTTCGGGCTTGTCGAAATCCCGGCTGGCCTGCTTAAAGAAGTCCACCGCATCGATAATGGTGGCGGGCGGACGGAAAGTGACTTCCGGAATGACGATATCGCGCAGCTTCTGCTGGACAACCTGCTCGGCCGTCTTGGTGCCCAGTGGATCGATGGTCGGCTCTTTACTTGTGAGATCGCCGCTCCCCTTGGGGCGCTGTGCACTATCGATGGCGTAGCGCTCCGGCGTCCATGACGCACGCACGTCTCGGATCATCTTGCTGCGAGTGGCTTCAAACTCAATGTCCGAAACAGTTTTCATGCGGTCGGCGATGCGGTCGCGCAACTCCATGGCCTCAACCTCGTAGGGATGATCGCGCAGAATCAACTCACACTCCTCCATCGCTTTGTCATACTCGGCGGTGGTATAATACTGGCGCGAACGGCGCAGACGGCGACGGATCTCGTCACGCCGCGTCTTGTACTCTTCCTCGTTGACGCGGTGCGAGATGCTGGAGGTATCGGCTTCGACCTTCGGCGGCTGACGCTTCAGTGCTTCAATCATACGCTCGGCCTGCGGATGGCCGTACTCTTTGGCCTGTGCGGCCAGCGGCAGCGCCTTCTCGACATCGGCCGCCTTCATCGCCTGCTTGGCATCCAGATAGAAGGCTTCGGCCATGCCGGCCTTGGCTTCATCGCGTGCAGCCTGGGTGGCGGGACGATTGCCGATGAACTCAAGCGCTTGCTTGTATTGATCCCGAGCCAACTCGTAGTCGCCAGCAGCCAAAGCTTTACGCGCGGCCTCCAGCGAGGCGAAGCCGTGGCTATCGAGCGACTTGCGGCGGATGGTCTCCAACGTCACCAGTTCCGATATCAAGCTGGCAGTGTCACCGTCCTGCTGCGCGACAGCCGGAGTGGCAGGCGCGGGGGCCGCAGCGGGCTCAGCCGCCGGTGCGGGCGCAGGTTCTGCCGCCGGTGCAGGCGCAGGCTCTGCCGCCGGGGCAGGTGCGGGCTTTTCCTCAGCCTTGGGCTCTGCTGCGGGAGCAGGAGCGGGCGCAGGCTTTTCTTCAGCCTTAGGCTCTGCTGCGGGAGCAGGTGCCGGGGCGGGTTTTTCCTCGGCCTTCGGCTCTGCCGCCGGGGCAGGCGCGGGCTTTTCTTCAGCTTTCGGTTCCGCTGCAGGTGCGGGCGCGGGCGCAGGAGCCGGTTCGGCGGGTTTGGCCTCCGCCTTGGGCGCCGCCTCTGCGGCTGGAGCCGCCGGTTGCGCCGCCGCCGGTTTCTTACGCTGCCCACCCAAATCCTGCAACAGCGCTTCGAGATCATCTTGCGCGTACAGGCCGGTCACGGCTCCACAAGCCATGGCCGAAACACTCAACACTAACAACCACCGTTTACTATGCGTCATCTGGAGAGACTCCTAATTTGTGGCAGCATCTTTTCCTTCAACAGGCAATAAAGGGTACCCATATTAGCTTGTGTGACATCACTAATCAAGCTTGGGAATAACTTTTTGTTGCCCGTTAGCCTCGTTCTCTATCGTGACAACCGTTTTCTCACCATCCACGGTAAGGACGCGGTATGTTTCTTCGCGGACTTTGAACGTGCCACCCTCCAACACCGTGTACTCGGCATTGTCGAGCGGGAACACGATCACCGCTTCAACATCTGTGACCTTTCCGCCTTCGTTGATTGTCAACGTCATCACCTTGTTGTCCGACAGTCTTTTCACTTCTACGGTCGAGACGTCCACCCGCATTTTGATGCCGGGCATATTAGGATTCTCGCGCTCGACGGATTTTGCCGTGACCGTTCCCGCAGCATAACCGGTCTCGCCGATCGGCTCATTCTCGCGCACCCAGTGGGTCCTGCGGATCGGTTCGACTTGGTTAAACACAATCTGGTTTTTGCCATCAGGCATCTTGTTGACGCCGCTGAAAATCAATGGCATGCGTTTGCCGCGCAACTCTTTCACGCGCAGGAGACTGACCAGCGGCGGATGTGATTTGGGGTCTTTCGGATCCGTCTTGGCGATGAACTCCTGAAGGTTGGTAAAGCCGTCGCCGTCGAGGTCGCCGTGGGCGTCCGCAGGGTCGTTCGGATTCAGACCAAGCGCAATCTCGATGCGATCCGGGATACCGTCGCCGTCGGTATCCAAGTCTGGATCCGCCTCCGCAGGTTTCGGTTGGCCGCCCCCGCAGAAGGGGCATTTCTCGGCGGCGTAGGGGATGGGTTTCTGGCACTCTTTAACCACGCAGGTCACACGCCGCTCCGGCATCAAAAAACCTGCCTTCTGGGCATCGGGAGTAGCAAGCTGCAACGGTGTGCGCGCCAACCGGATGGCGTCTTCAAACTCCGTCATGTCGATGGCTTTGAGGGCAGTGGAATCAGGCTTCAGCGAATCGATCCTGAGCTTGTAGTTCGCCTCTTCACGCTGCCGGGCAGGCCCTGCCGAGCGCGTGAGGTAAAACAGGGAGATGACGAGGCCAATCAGCACCACGACCACGATCACTTTGTCGTAGTACTTGACGATGGGGTTATTCGCGTTGAATTTCAAGGCCACGGTTTATACTCCCTCAAACGAGTAGACATCGATCTCAAGTTTCACTGCCACCGGCGGTTCCAGTTCGGGATCGGTCACAATCCGTTCGACATGCGACAACTTGGCCGGATCGACAGGTTCCGCCGCGCCTTCGGCGGCAGCCTTCGAAGAACTCTCTTTTCTCTTGGCGTTGAACTGCGCCAAGGGATCGGCCGTCTTGCGCAACTCGGCTTCGGCCACAACCACAAACATATCCATGGCCGCCAGCCGGTTCAGCGCCTCAATGAGCGCAACAGGGCGCGCGACGAATTCGAGCGTAAAGCGCTGGCTGGTCCAATACGCCGACTCCGTGCGTGCGGCGGCCCCGGATGCTCTGGCACTTCCGCCGCTGTCATCCCGGCGACGGGAACGGCGGCGCGAGGACGACTCCTGTTCCTCTTCCTCTTTTTTCACGACGTCAAAGACCTCGCGGGAAACGCTTCTCAACTCCATGATGCCGGCTGCGTAAAGCTCCTCACAGAGCTTCTCGATGATGGTCAGTTGCGCGGTCAGGCGATCCACATGTTCTGACGCAGGCAGACTGTCGGACTGGCCAAGGTATTGGTCGAAGCCGAAGAATCCGGGGGCGACAACCCTGCACTGCACCGCACCGGCCTGAGCGGAGAGTTTGCGGACCGTAGCTTGAAGCGTCTGCTTGAAACTGGTCGGCGTTTTGGATTCAATCTGGAGGTCGCCTTTGTGAAGCTGATTGGAGGCGGTCACGAGCCAGCCTTCCAGCACCTTCTGATCCTCGCCGACGCGCGCGATATTCTCGTCGCTGGGGAAAACCTTGCCCCGGTAGATCTGCTGCAACGCCTGATATGCCTGGTCACGCTCTTCTGCCGCCCTGTTTTTGGCGGTTGTTTGGGTAAAGAGGAACCAGCCGGCAACGCCGCAGACAGCGGCCATCACGATGCCGCAAACGATCATTATGATCTGTTGACGTTTCATTTCGTTTCGGTATCCTTCGCGGCTGCTTCGGCCAACGTCGCCTCGATTGTAAACTCAATCAAATACGCCTCGATATCCTTCTGGCCGGTGATTTTGACATCTTTCGGTCCATTGCCGAACACTGGCTGCGTCTTCAGACGGTCGCGCAACACCTCCAACGCTGTCGCACTGCGTCCGGCTTCGCGCTCTTTCTCCTCGACCGCCTTGAGCTTGTCCACCCAACCGCGTCCGACAATGCGCAATCCGGTCACAACGCCGCCCTCGTCCTTGATCGGCACCAGTTCGGTGAGCCAGACCCCATCCAGCAGGCTTTTGCGCACGGCGTCCACGCGTTTCAGCCATGCCGTCCGCTGCAAGATCACGTCTCGCATCGCCTCGGCCTTCTTCGCGACCTCTCCTTCGGCAGCCTGCGCCTTGTTGAGCCGGGCCAGATCGCCCTTGCGCACGTCCAGCGCCGCGTTCACCTGCGCGCTCTGGGCATGGTAGAGTTCTGCGAGTTGCTTGGCGTGCACCGCCCAGATGAACAGGCAGAGCAACACGCCGGCCGCCGCCAGAGCAAAGTACGGCACGCGCTTCTTGAACGACTTGCGCTTCACGATCTCGGGCGGCATCAGGTTGATTTCAACCGGACACGCCAACGAGCGGCGCAGCGCCAATCCCACGCTCTCGGCCAACACGAAGGCGTCTATGCTAACCCGGTCGCTATTGATCCGGTTGCTGATCCCGACGTTCTCAAACGGGTTGAGGTAGGTGACCTCAATCTGCAACTTGTCGTGAAAGAAGGTGTCCAGATGCGGCATAACCGACGAACCACCCGTCAGGAACATCCGGACCGGTGCGTTGCCGCCCTGCTGGCTACGATAAAAGTTAACGGAACGATTGATTTCGGCGTGCAGACGCGTCACCACGTTGCGCACGATTTTCGAAACCCGCTCGGATGTCTCGTCCTCCGAGGCGGTCACCCCGCCCAGCGATACGAAAGCAACCTGCCGTTTCAATGCCTCGGCCTCTTCAAAGGAAATCTGGAAGCTCTTGGCGACCTCTTGCGTGATGGCATTACCGGCCACCGGGATGCAGCGGGTGTAAATTTTCTCGTCTTCAATAAAAATCAGATTGGTCGAACGCGAACCGATATCAAGCAACACCGTGCAGCCGTCCAACTGCGAGTAGTTGTAGCGCAGGCAGTTGTAGAGCGCCATCGGTGCCACATCGACGACCTCGGGCTCCAGCCCCATCTCCACGATGCGGTCGGTAATCTCGCGGACGTTCTCGGTCTTGGCCGCGACGATCATCGCACACTGCTCGCCCATTGTGGCGTCGCCGATGAACTGGTGGTTCCAAACGATCTCGCTCATCGGGAACGGGACGTTCTGCTCCACCTCGTACTGCACCATCTGGAGCAGTTTGTCCTCGGCGACGGCAGGCAACCGCACGAAACGCGGAAATACCATCTGACCGGAGAGCGAGAGCATCAGCGGCGCGGGGCGGATCCCGCATGTCTTCATGATCTCGCGGATAGCGGACTCCAGATTCGGACCAACACCTGTGTCGGTCTCCGGATTGCCTCCCACCTCGGCCATGCCGTAGTTGGTCAGCTCCGGCGCGCGCCCGTTCCTGACGGCGAATTCGGCCAATACAACTTTGCTCGCGCCCACATTGAGCGCGAGGATACGATCAGACGAGAACACTATTGCACCACCTCGTAATCGTCCGGGTTAACCAAGGCAAACGGCGTCTTCGAACGCTCCAACAGCCCTGGGCGCCGGACCAAGAACGGATTGCCAGCCGCATCGCGCCTGTCCATCACGTTGGTGTCGCGCCACCACTCCTGCGGCAGTTGAATGCCGGTGGCCAGCGCCTCGCTGGCCACCACCTTACCGTCCTTACCGGAAATTTCGAGTGCGATCGCGACCGGCTCGCCGTAGCGTTCCACGAGACTCGGCGGCAGAGCCACGCAACTCATGTGGCTGCCTTTCGGGATGTCGATGTACTTGACCGTCGCGGTGTAGTAACTGTAAATATCCTTGTTGTCGTCATCGCGGCCCTTGGTCATCACGTGGTAGATGAAGGTCAACTCGTCGGTCCACTTGGCGGAAGTTTCGTACCTCACCTCGAAGAGCGCCCACTCGCGCGGCCTGCGGCTGACTCTGGGCTGGACGTTGTTCACCGAATAGTTGAACTCGGGGGTTCTCACCATGGCCGTCTTGCCCGGCGGCGGGAAGCGCGTAATCCTGACCGTCTCCTCTTTCTTGGCCGCAGCCGACGTAGCCGTACGCTGACTCAGCCGCCCGACCTGAGCCACAGCAGACTCAGCCAGACAGAAGAGGGCTGCTACCACACACACCGTTCGCAGAAACGTTTGCTCTCTTTTCATGTCGACGATCTCCAATCCGGGCCGAGAGAACCATCCTCTCTACGTCACCCTTTTATCATTTAGCACATCCAATTTAATCGCATGCGGCGCAGAATGCAACACAGAAACGCAAATTTTTTTCAGGAAATTTTTTCAAGGGCATAACTCCTAACTCCTAAATCCTAACTCCTAAATCTTCCTTGGAAGGAGATATCGCATTGCCTCCAGGGCGGTTTACGTGCCATAATCCATCCCACACATGCCGCGTAGTCCCGGATGGTCGGGATGGCGGCCCGAAGACACAGCTATGATCGCCGATCTCAATCCGCTTCATTATTTTACCACCCCTTGGTTCTGGTCCTCTTTCATCGGTTGGACCCTCGCCCAATCGATCAAGATGACCGTCGGCTTTGTCCGGACCCGGAAGATTGATTTCCGCTACCTGCTCAGCACCGGCGGCATGCCCAGCGCCCACTCTGCCATGGTCTGCGGCCTCTGCACGTCGGTCGGCCTGACCGAGGGATTCGACTCGCCGGTCGCCGCGCTCGCGCTCGGCATCGCCGCCATCACAATGTTCGACGCCACCAATGTCCGGCGTGCCGCCGGCCATCAGGCGCGCGTGCTCAACGTGATGATCGAGGAGCTGTTCAAAGAGCATAAGCTACGCCACACGCGCCTCAAGGAATTACTCGGCCACACGCGCAAAGAGGTCTTTGCCGGTATGCTCGTCGGCATCGCGGTGGCGCTGCTGGTCGTGCACTTCTGGCCGGCCGCGTAAGGCGCTGCTCGGTTTAACCACAGAGGCACGGAGGCACAGAGGTTTTTTGGAGCAACTAAGGGGCAGGTAATTAGACGACCACAAGAGGTTCAAGGGTTCAAGGGTTCAAGAGGTTCATCGGGATCGGGATCGCTATCGGGATCGGACAGAACAGACAAAAACAGCGCAGCACTTTTACTCTCGCGGCTGCGGGGCGCTGCGTGGCCCAACAAAGAGAGGCTGACCCGCGACATTCGACCCGCGACCTGCGGCGGTAGCGATACCGATACCGATAGCGATACCGATAGCGAACTAATGCGGGCGGAGCCCGCAACCCAATTCTTACCACGAAGTCACGAAGGAACACGAGGGGTCCAAAAACCTCTGTGCCTCCGTGTCTCCGTGGTTCAACAAAAACTCCTAAATCCTTGTCTATAAATTGACAGGATTACATGATTTACATGATTTTCAGGATTGAATAACATCATGTTAATCATGTAATCATGTCCTAAACTTACTCCATGGTTTTTTCGTGGCGAAGCC
>DUPH01000263.1 GCA_012838435.1 Lentisphaerota bacterium
ACGGCCCCAAAGACGAGGAGGACTGGCTCGCATGTAAACCCCGTCTCGTCCCCGCCGTCCTGTCCTATCTCGACACGTGGCAGCACCGCTTCAACCTCTTCGGCGAACACGCCTTTTTGCAGGTGGATGGGCTGGACACTAAACCAAACTCTTTGGCTGACAAGCTTGATGTGTCTCTGGCAAGTGGAAACAACCCAACGTTGTTTGACCATGGATCAACCCCTGGCGGACGCGTACAGACAGAGGCCTTGCTCGCATTGAACCTTTTGGTCTACCAGATGTTTTCCTGTGGGGGGACTTTTAGCGAAACCGTATGGGACAATGTCCCCACACCTCGGCATGTGCTACGTTCACCTTGTGTTGAAGAGGCCATGGCGCATACATTGTTGCGCGGGCGTAACATTGTCGAGACAGTCCATCTAAATCTCCTTACCGAGGAACAGACCAATTCTCTACCCAATATGGAACGAGGCAGACCGTGCTGGGAAGAAACACGTCTGGGCCGGGAGAGTTCAGAAAAACAAACATCCAGTTTCTTGGGGCGCTTAGTGCCGGTATCGCGTGCCATTCGGCTCTTTAAAGACTCCCCTTCCATCGTGCTTGGTGAAGCACTGCGATATCCACAGTTGCCGGAGCAACGCGACCCGTTCGGGACGGTTTATGACACAGGCAAGCAACGGATGGGCAAGAGCACAAGCCTGACTTATCTTTCGGTGAATCCAGAAGCAGCGGCATGGCGCGAACTCGCTTCCATTCTTTCGCTGCAGGTGTTGGATTCAAAGACGGGGACGGTGGGCGCATTCAACCTGCAACATTTGCGGACAACACAGGCACCGGAGTTTGACATTTGGATTGGAGGGCTCGCGGTTGACCAAGCCAAGATGATCGACATGTGTGAGTGGAGCTGCATCCTTTCGTCGTCATTGCTTGATACATTGGTGCTTGAACGTTATCGCAAAGGCGTTGAGTGGGCCGATATCGCGAAACGGGTACTTGAGGATGCGGTTAAGTGCTTTGCTTCCGTGCAAAGCGGAGACGCCGCTGTTTATAGGCAGCAAGCCGTCGGTCTGTTCTGGAGTCATCTCGATGCCAAGGCGCTGGCGCTTCAAAACTGTCTTGAAGATGATCATGTGTTGTCGTTGACTTGGACGCCCATCATCGATTCCGCCCTCTACGCCGCATACGACCGCACATGCCCGCATGAAACGCCACGGCAGATACAGGCTTACGCCCAAGGACTGAAAATCCTGCAAACATGGAAGAAAGTGAGGGATCGCAGTGGAACGTGAGACCGAACGCAAGCTGGCCGCGCATGCGGTCGAACTGGGGTGCCGTGCCGATCCCGCTGTCCTGCCGGAGTTGATCGCTCTGCTGGACACGCCGTCGTCAGGGGTGCGGCGGCTGGCGGCCTCGGCGATCGGCAAGCTGGCGGGACTTGCGGACGCGGGTGCAGCGGTCGCTGCGCTGACGCGCACCTTACGCGATAGGCACCCACAAGTGCGTCAATACGCCGTGAAGGCGCTCAAAGCCTACGGCACGGCGTCCGAGTCCGCTTTGACCGACTTGCGTGACCTCGCCGCGAACGACACCGAAAAAGCCTACAACCGCCGTGATGCAGCAGCCGCAGTCGAGACCATCGAGGAAGCGCTACGTTTGCAGGCCGCCGGCGAGACGCATGTCTGCCAGCGGTGCGGGGCCGCTGTGGCACCGGACGAGTTTGCGCGTTCCATGAAGATGTTTCAGCGCATTTTCTGCGACCACTGCTTTGACGAGACCTACATCAAACGACGCAATTTCGATACGCGCGTGGAAGTCCAAAAGACGATCCGCACGACAGACGGCACATTCGTGCAGTCGGATGGTGAGCGGCGCATCGCGGAGTGGCTCGCTGCTCACGGCATCGCCTACCGCTACGACGATCGCTTGCGGATCATCGAGGGTCGGCAGATCCGGCCTGACTTTTATCTGCCCGAATACGATGTCTACATCGAGTACTGGGGGATGGACACGCTGGACTACAAGATCGGCATGCTCATCAAGCAGCAGATGTACCAGCACGCCGGCAAACGCCTGATCTCGCTCTATCCGCGGGACAAGCCGAACCTCGACGCCATACTCTCCGAAAAGCTGCTACGCATCAGGCCGACTGACTCCGCATCCGCTCCGTCAACGTCAGGCGTCGGCGTAGCAACGCGGAGCAAGCCCGATAATCTCACACAGAAAGGAACACAGACATGAGTACAATCAAAGAACTGCTGGCTAAGATCCAGCAGGCATCTGACCCGTTACGGGGAGACCGCGGTATGCTCGCCGCGCTGCGCCGCGGACTGAGCGAGGTCACGGAGCACTACGCCTGGCCCTATCTCGCCCCATACTGTCCGATGAGTGACCCTAAACAGCGCACCATCTGGCTGATGATCGCAGCGGCCGCCGCGACGCTGGCACCAGACAGGCTGGCGCGTGCGGGTAGGGGAGTGGGTAACTTAGGCGTGACCCTCCGTAAGCTGGCTTTGGGCTCGACGGGCGAGAAAAGTGACAAGGCGCTGGCATCCTTCGAAGCCCGTTTTCGTCGGCTTTTGACCTGCCAGGCGACGGAAGAAATCTGCCGTCATCTCTCCGGCGTGATCCGTGCGGCGGCGGCAAAGGGGGTTCCGGTGGATGTCGAGCAACTCTTCTGGGATCTCCAGAAATGGGAGCGGACTGAGGAGCCCACGACCAAGATAAGGTGGGCGCAGACATATTGGTCGGGCGATGTCGACACAGACGCCGCTGGTGCAGACGAGGAGGCGCAGTCATGAACCATCTCAGTCAAGCCATCGTACCGTTCGCACTTGCGGCTGATGCGAAACTGACGGACGGGTATGCCTGGCATCAGGCGATCTGGCAGGCGTTCCCCGGCAGGGCGGATGATGCGCGTGATTTTTTGTTTCGCGTGGACAGGCGCAAAGAGGGCTTCCGCGTGCTGCTGCTTTCCGCGTATGC
>DUPH01000264.1 GCA_012838435.1 Lentisphaerota bacterium
TCACGTTCGGTGGATTGGGCGTGCAGTTCAACACCACGGCACCCGCCGGCACCTTCGACATGGTCATGAACGGCGGACGCCTGACGCTGACCGGCACCAATCCGTTGGGTTTCGGCGACGTTTCCAACATGGTCATTTCCGTCGTCTGTAACGATGGCGAATTCGTGACCCTCCGTGATGACGCATGGTGCGACATCGGTACGCGCAGTCCGGTCGATTGGACGCTGAATGGCGGACTCGTCTCGCTGGGCCGCCCAGCTTTCGGACGCATGAACGGCTCCGGCGGTGGCCGCCTCTACGGGCGCGTCAACCTGACCATCCACGGCGGCACGTTCGAGGCGCGTGAATTCTTCTCGTGGAAGAGCACCGATTACGCCTACATGACGAACATCGTCATGCTGGGCAACGGCACGCCATTGCAAGGCCGTTTCAGCATCCCGGCCACCAGACGGTACCACAGCGGCGGTCGCGTCTTCCTGAACCTGAACGGCGGCGTGCTTGAAACGCGAGGGCTCTGCTCAGCGGTCGCGAACCTCAATGGCTCCTCGGACGATTATCTGTACGGTGTCAACGAGCTTACCGTGCTGACCGGCGGCGCGGTGATCGACACGCTGACCAATAACGTGGCGATCCGCCAAACGTTCGTGGCGGGTGCCGAAGGTGACGGCGGCGTGACCAAGCTGGGCAGCGGCACGCTTACGTTGATCGAAGATGTCGCGCTCACCGGACGCGTCCACGTTGCCGAGGGCACGCTCGACGCAGCATTCACAGCGGCACCCGACCTGACCGTCGGTGCGACCGGTGTGCTTGACCTCGGGCAAAACGTCGGCGCCGCGCGCTTCACGCATGTTACGGGCACCGGCACGGTCACCAACGGCAACTTCACCGTCACCGGGTCGCTGAGCGCTGGCGACGCGCCGGGAGAAATCGGTGTCTTCCATGCCGAGACGTTGGCTTTTGAAAACGGCGTGACGCTGTACCTCGACTGGTCCGAGGCCGCCAACGATCTCTTCGCGGTCAGCGGAACGCTCACCGGCGCATCCGGCGGCACCATCGACTTTGGCCGCGAGGAAGGCGATGCGATCCCGGTACCGATGACGACCGTGATCGGCACGTACGGCAATTTCAACGGCGGCTTCCGCGGCTGGAAAGTGCGCAACGCCGGTCTGCCGCCGCGTGTGGGCCTCTCCGCGCGCATCGCGGCGGAAGACGGCGTGGTGACGCTATCCATCGCCAATAGCGGCCTGATTATGTTCGTGCGTTAATCCGCCTTAACCCGTCACCCTGCGTCTCCACGCGCACTTTCCAAGATGCGCCAAGTGCGCATGGAAACACCGAAGCGCTTCTTGAAGAGGTTCTTCAGGTAGGCGTCGGAGTTGTAGCCGCAGGCCTGGGCGATGAGATTGATAGGACGTGTGGTGGTACGTAACATCGTCTGAACGGCATCGAGACGGACGCGCTCGATTTCATTGAGAATGGAGAGCCCCGTGGCGCGACGGAAGGTCGTCTCCGCAGTTCGTCGTGAAACCTTCATAATGGCGACAACATCTTCCACGCGGATGCCCGCACATGCATTGCGTCGGATGAACTCAATGGCATCAGCGACTGCATGTTTGCGTACGGGGTAGCGGCGTGTCGATTCGCGTACAATGATGCGTTGTGCGCCGTAAAGTCGCGGAACGGCATCCGTTGCCAGACCGTGCATCTTTGCGTCGAGCAACTCCGCAGCCAACATGCCGCCACGCAGAAAGTCCGGCGCAACGCTCGAAAGGGAGGGGTAGGTGCTCTCGCAAAGCGGTTCGTCATCGTCCACACCAAGGAGGGCGATTTCATCCGGCACATGAATCCCTGCAATGGCGCAGGCGTCCAAGACATCCTTCGCGCGCAGATCCATCGCAGCGAACACGCCGCAGGGCTTCGGAAGCGCGATGAGCCAAGCGCGAAGCCGCGTAGCGTCGCTGCGGACACGTCGGGCCGAACCGGAGGTGTAAACACTGCATGTGCCTCCACCTGCAACAACGGTGTTCGCGAAAGCCACGCCGCGCTGACAGGACCACTCGACGCCGGGATTCGTACCGACATAGGCATAGTGGACAAGGTTGAGGTTCAGGAGTGAACGAGCCGCGAGTTGCGCGGTCCCTGTGTTGTCATGGTTGATCGCGTCGTCGGAGAGAGCAGGCCGATCAAGATACACGATGGGAACGCCGACAGGGAAAAGTTGTCTGACAGTGTCCGCCGTCGTATCACCGTCGAGAATGAGACCGTCAGGCGTACGGGCTTTCACTATGCTTGCAAACTTTGGAGCGAACGGGTGGTTTTCCACCACCCGTACGTCCCAGCCTTGTCGGCGCGCATACCGATAGATGCCGTTGAGCTTGTCCCGTCGTGCTTTTTGCACGGTAGAGAGCCGCACGACCACGAACGGTCGTTTTTTTTCAACAACTGACATGCCAGCAAGTATAACACAATCCTTCAACTTGCGTTGCGCAAAAGATGATGTTTTTTTTGCGTAAAAGATGATAATTCAAGTGCAGAGTTGGTGTATAGTTCTTTTGATGTGTTTTTGAGAAGCGCTGCTCCACATTACATCCTCAACGCCGACAAGGAGGGCAACATGAAAAAGACGATGATTGGCTTCACTGTGCTCGTTGCACTGGTATCGAACAACGTTGTTGCCGCGTTGCCAGAGGGATACACGCAACTGACTTATCTTGAATCGACCGGCACACAGTATATCGACACGGATGTCGTATTCGGGAGCACCAACGGGTTTTCGATCACATACCAAGCGACGGCCAGTTTCTACCACCAGAATCTCTGCGGGTCACGCGTGGACACCAACGACACGCGCTGCCTAGTGGGCTCGAATGCTGCTTCACTGGGGACGGAAAGAAGGTCGCTGGTATACATCGGGTGGAACGGGCTGTTGCATTCGCATTCCACTTTCGATGGAGGGTGGGGAACGGTGTCGGTGAACTACCTGAATTGCGGTAGATTCTACTGTCGCGACGCAGTGAACGCATCTTTGGGAACCTTGACGCAGCAGACCTGCTCGTTCTACCTTTTTGCCGGACATTACGACGCCAACAACTTTCCCGATGAAGAGATCATTTATGGATACTACCGCATCTTCGACTTCAAGATGACAGCAGGCACCAGCATCATCATGGACCTCGTGCCCGCGCAGCGCGACGCAGACGGCGAACTCGGTCTGTATGACCTCGTGAACGGGGTGTTCTTCACCAATCAAGGGACCGGGACTTTTCTTCCCGGCGAGGAGGTGGCATCACTCCCATCCGGACGGAAGGCCTATACGCGCCTCACGTATCTGGAGTCCCACGGAACAGAGTACATCGACACGGGCGTGAAATTCACCGACGCGCACGGTTACTCGATCACTTATCAATCGACGACCTCGAAAAACGTCAACCACAATGTCTGCGGATCACGTGAGGACAGCGGAGACACCCGCTGCGTGCTGGGGGCCAACGATGAATACGCTTACGCGGGGTGGAACAGCCTCGTCATCCAGAAGTCGCAAAACATCGCGGACACAACCGAAGGCACGACGAAGGTGAACTACCTTAATTCGCGTATCGCCGACTGTCGCGGAACAACCGCGAACCTCGGCACACTGGCGGCGCAGGGTGCCACGTTCTACCTCTTCGCAGGACACTACGCCTATCAAGCCAACGTTTACGGTTCCTATCGGATCATGGCGTTCACAATGACCAGAGACAACGGAGTGATCATGGACCTCATCCCCGCCCGCCGGAAGGCGGACGGCGCACTCGGGATGTACGACACGCTCAACGACGCCTTCTACATGAATCTGGGGCTGGGACAACTCACTGCGGGTGCGGGGGCAGAGGAACTTCCGGCGGGCTACGCCGAGCTGGCCTACATCGAGTCCACGGGTACACAATACATCGATACAGGGATCAAGTGTACGAGTAACGTCACCATTCAGGCGACGATCTACAACGCCTATTCGGTCTCGAAGCATTTCGTCGGCGCACGTACGGCGTTCAAGCAGAACGCGCTGGGCTTGTCCTTCCAAGCTGAGAGCGGATCTCAAGGCTACGCCGCCGCTTGGGGAATAGATGTCGTCTACAAGATCGTGGGACAGAGTTTGACGGATGCCGTGGGCGATGCGTTCCATACCTTCTCTTTCGGCGGAAAAACACCCGTTCTGGTCGATTCCCAGTTAAAGCACGTGTTCACGGCGCAAAATTTCGCGACAGACCTCAACGTCTACGCCTTCGGTGTCAATAACAATGGCACGCCGCACAACCAGTTGCCGTCTATCCGCCTATCGGCACTGAAAATCTACGAAGGGCCGACCCTCGTGCGCGACTACGTACCGATGATGACAACCAACTGGGTCGCGGGGCTCTATGATCTGAAAAACGACGTCTTTTACGAGAACGCCGGCACAGGTGTTTTTCTCACGGGGCCGGTCGTACGCGGTATGGCTGTCACGAACGCGGTGACGAACGGAAGCTTCGAGACAACGGATGCTGGCTGGACGGGCGATTACACGCGCGTCACCAGCGCGGACTCCGATGTGCTCCACAGCACATACATTCCGGACGGCACGTACGTTGCAACGCTTGCGGCCGGCGCGGCCATCACGAACGCATTTACGGCGCGGGCTGGACGGTACCGCCTCGCGTTCCAGTACATGGCCGCCCGCAGTGGTACCGGCGGCAAGGCGACTGTGCTGCTCGACGGGAAGACGGTGGAAACCGTCACGCCTACATCCATCTACGGTTGGGTGACGGCAAACCACGACGTCAAACTGGCACCGGGGGCGCATACACTGGTGTGCCAGAACGATGGCAACGGAACGATCTGCCTCGACGCCGTCGAACTCGGGCTGATCGACCGTATACCGTCTGGCACAATGGTCATTGTGAAGTAATTTCAAAACAAGGAGCTTGATGATGAAGAAACTGATTCAGATGATGACGGTAGTTGCGATGATCGCGGGAACGACTGGAGCCAAGGAGTGGCCCGGATTCACGCGGGGCATGGGCATCGGCGGATGGCTCACGAACTACAAGCGGTTTAATGTGCTGCCGCAACACCACCGCCTGCCGATCACGATCGGCGACCTGGAACACTTCGACACGTATATCACGGAGAAGGACATCGCGTACATCCGTGAGATGGGGTTCGATCATGTCCGCCTCGGCTTTGACCAGATCGTTCTGGAGGAGGCACCCGGCAAATACCGCGAGCGGACGTTCAAGAAGTTGGACGACTTTGTGGGGTGGTGCGAAAAGCACAATCTCAATATGGTGCTGAACATGCACAAGGCCGTGGGCAACTATTGCGACATCCCCGAGAAGGTGAAGCTCATCGACGACAAGGGACTTCAGGATCGATTCGTGGCGGTGTGGCTCGAAATCGAGCGTCGCTTCCATGACAAGCCTGCAATCGCGTTCGAGTTGCTGAACGAAGTCGTAAACGTGGATCCCGAAAAGTGGAACGCGCTTGCAGACCGCACACTGAAGGAACTTCGCGCACAGAATCCAGACCGCTGGATCGTGATCGGATCGACCTGCTGGAATTCAGCGGGCACGCTCTCCAAACTCAAAGTCTGGGATGACCCCAAGGTGGTTTACACATTCCACATGTATGCGCCGCATGAATTCACACACCAGCGCGGTGTGCTCCAGGCCGGCCCGCTCTACTACAACCGCGTCATGGAGTATCCGACCACGGATGTCGAGCGTTATCGCGACTACAACCGGCTGCACGGCTCCAAGGACGGCGGCTACACGGGCGTGACCGCGATTGATCGGAATTTCATAAAAGGGTGCCTGCATGGCGCGCTCGAATTCGTAAAGAAACATCCCGACAAGATTCTCTGGAACGGCGAGTTCGGCACAATCCGCCATGCGCCGCCGGCATCGCGCGTTGCCTACATGCGCGACATCGTCTCGATCTGTAAAGAGGCCGGCATTCCGTGGTGCGTGTGGAACTACCTCTCCACACCGAACGACGGCAACCGTTTCTCACTCGTAGACGACGACAACCGCAAAATCCTCTCCCCCGAGTTGCTCAAAGCCTGCTTGGGAGAGTAAGGGGATTGGGTTCAGGTTTCTGGCTTTATCCAAATCGGGATCGCTATCGGGATCGGGATCGAAATCGATTGTTGCGACCAGATAGTGGCTCGCAACGACGCGTGTAAAGACGCGGCAGCGTGACCGCCACCGGGCAAGCAGACGCTTGCCGCTCCCGGCGCTTCGCGAGCCCGATCATAGACTGGCGGGGCGAATGTTCCCACGAGCCGCCATCCAAATCATTTTCCTTGGCGGTTCAAAACTTTCAACGTTCAACTTTCACCGCTCAACTCTCAAGTATGCGGGTGGGGGCACCCGCTTATTCGAAGGTCGGCAGGTCGCCGATTGCGTCGAAGGGGACGGGCGTGATCTTGAGCCAGCGGCAGGCCTCTTCGGGCGGGCCGTCCTCATGCTCGAAAAGGTGACGCCAGCGTTTCTGGAAGAGCAGGCCGTTGCGAACGACGACTGCGGCGTTGCGAACGGTCGGCGTACCTTGCGTGGTGACGCTCTCGAAGTGGTACATCTCCACATCCGACGTGTAGACTGCGGCATGACCGGCTTCGCGCAATCGGTAGACCAAGTCGAAATCCTCGAACTGTACCGGATGGAAGGCCTCGTCGAAACCGCCATGCAACTGCAACAGTTCGGCAGGGATCATCAGACAGGCGCTGATCAAGCACTGGACCTCCTCGAGTCGCGCGAAGCGCGGATCGTCGATCGGCGCGCCACGACCGCGGAAGCAGACGTGCCCGCGGCGCGAGATGCCGACGCCGGCGCACTGGATCGGGTAAGGCGCCCAAGGATAGACCATCTTGGCGCCTGCCATGCCGACGCCGGGACGGGATTCGAGTGCCGCGCGCAGCCCCTGCATCCAACGTCGTGTACGCGGTGCCACGTCGTTATCGACAAACACGAGATGCGTGCCACGCGCCACGGCCACCGCGCGGTTGCGCGCAAAGGAGCAGCCGATGTTACCGGGATTGTGCAGCACGGTGACCGGTACGCCGTGCGCCGCGCCCAACGCGACCAGTTCGGTGTCGCACCATTCCGCGCTGCCGTCGGTCGAGCCGTTATCGACAACGATCATCTCCCACGGGGCATCGACGAGCGTGTCCGTCAGCAGTGCCGAGAGGCAGCGCCGCGTGCAGGCTAGCTTGTTGTGCGAAAGGGTGATCAGCGAGTAAGTCATTTCAGCCCATCCACTCACGGGCCAGCGCCAGAATGTCGTCGTAAGCGGGGAGACAGGCGGCCTCAAGGTTTTTGGCTGACGGAATGGGGAAGTCAGCGCCCGCGATGCGGCGCACCGGTTTCTCCAGATACTCGTGGGCGTGCTCCATGATTTGCGCGGCGATCTCGGCCGCGAATCCGCCGGTCTTGGGGCCCTCCTCCAGAATCATGACGCGGCCGGTGCGGCGGGCCGACTCAGCCAGTGTGTCGATGTCCAACGGACAGAGCGTGCGCAGGTCGATAACCTCGGCATCGATGCCCTCAGCCGCCAGTTGCGCGGCAGCCCGCTCGGCTATAAAGGCTTGGTGCGACCAGGCGACGATCGTGAGGTCCTCCCCCTCGCGGGCGACACGCGCAAAACCGAACGGCAACGGTGTCGGCAGGTCGTCTTCTACATCAAAACGTTGCGGGTAGAGCAGTTTGTGTTCGAGGAACAGGACCGGGTTGTTGTCGCGGATCGCGGTTTGCAACAGCGCGGAGGCGTCGGTGGCGTTTGAGGGTGCCGCGATCTTGATGCCCGGGACACCGGCAAAGAGGCGTTCGAGCGACTGCGAATGCGTAGCACCGTAACCGCGACCGCCGCCGGGTGGGGTGCGGATGACGAGCGGACAGGGACGACCGTAGATCGGATGGAGCTTAGCAGCCATGTTGACAAGCTGATCGACGGCCAACGTGATGAAATCCATGAACATGATTTCGATCACGGGCCGCTGCCCCGCGACTGCCGCACCGATCGCGACGCCGGTCAGCGCCTGTTCCGAGATCGGGGTGTCGCGTATGCGCTCGGGACCGAACTCGTCGATCAGTCCGCGCGTCACGCCAAAGGAGCCGCCGTAGACGCCGATGTCTTCGCCCATCAGGAAGACCGAGGGATCGCGCCGCAGTTCAGCGGCCAGTGTTTCGCGAATGAGTTGTGTGAAGGTGACAGAACGCATGACAGTCTCGAAATAGAGGGTGAAGATTAAGACAGCGGGTTAAGCGAACAGATCCTCCTGCAACGAGGCCGGGTCCGGCAGCGGGGAGGATTCCGCGAAACGGATCGCGTCATCGACGCATGCCTGAGCTTTTTCGCGCAGAGTCTTTGCGGTGGCGTCGGTGAGCGTTCCGTCGGCTTTGAGGCGCGTCTCCAGCCGCAGGATCGGGTCATTCTCCCATGCGGCGGCCTCTTCTTCCCGCGACCGGTAAACACGCGGATCGCCGCGCGAATGGCCCGACAACCGGTAGGTGACGCACTCCAGCAACACTGGGCCTTGTCCGGCACGACAAACGGCCGCGTGCTGTGCCACGCAATCGCGCACAGCGAAAAAGTCATTGCCGTCCACACTGACACCCGTGATGCCATACGCGCTGGCGCGATCGGCAATGTGTGGGTTCGCCAGACCGCGCGCGGTAGGCGTGGACATGGCATAACCGTTGTTTTCAACCACAAAGAGGACAGGGAGTTTCCAGAGCGCAGCGAGGTTGAGCGTTTCGTGAAAGACGCCTTGGTTAGAGGCGCCGTCACCGAAAAAGCAGACGGTGACGCGACCGGTGTCGCGCAGCTTCGCATCAAGCGCGACGCCGGTGGCGAAGGGGATGCTGCCGCCGGTGATGCCGTTCGCGCCGAAAAAGCCGATGGAAGGATCCATCATCATCTGGCTGCCGCCTCGGCCGCGCGAGTACCCCGTTTCGCGTCCGAAGAGTTCGGCCATAACGCGTTTGGGATCGGCACCGCGCGCCAGAAAGTGGCCGTGTCCACGGTGCGTGGTGGTCATGGCGTCACGCGTCTCGAGCGCCGCAGCCGTGCCGACAGCCACGGCTTCCTGCCCGATGCAGGTGTGTGCGGTGCCCATGATGCGTCCTTCAAGGAACAGACGCTCGATCGCCTCTTCAAAGAGGCGGATCATGCACATCAACGAATAAGCTTGAATGGTATCCACGAAGTTCCCCTCCCCCGGTAAAATACGCCTTCACCTTACCACACCCTGTCTGGGGGGCAAAGAGCAAATTTATTGAGGTTGCGCAGGCGCGGTATGTCATAGTCATGGACACCGTAGCCAAAATCGCGGTGTCCGGAAATCAAGCGCATCCGTCAAATACTGGACACCGTGCTAGAATCGGCTCGCATGAGAAACGAGATGTCACGGAA
>DUPH01000265.1 GCA_012838435.1 Lentisphaerota bacterium
CTTGCGCAGACGCCCCAAAATCTCCACGCGCTGGATCGCGTCGATATCGCTGTGCAAATACTCCACGCGGATGCCGGTTTCGCGCAGATACGCGGTCAGGTCTTCGGCCGAGCGCTTGGTCAGGGTCGTGACCAATACGCGGTCGCCCTTCTCCGCCGCGCGCCGTATCTCCTCCATCAAATCATCGATCTGCCCTTCCAGCGGACGAACCTCAACCGGCGGGTCCAGCAGGCCGGTCGGACGCAGCACCTGCTCGGCGGTGACTTCGCTCACTTGTCGTTCGTAGGCGGAGGGCGTGGCCGACGCGAACACAATCGGGCCGACCTTCTCCAGAAACTCATCGAAGTTAAGCGGCCGGTTGTCCTTGGCCGACGGCAGCCGGAAGCCGTGTTCCACCAGCGTCTGCTTGCGTGCTTGATCGCCGTTGTACATCGCCCGCAGCTGCGGTAGCGTCACATGCGACTCATCAATGATCGTGAGAAACTCACCGTCGAAATAGTCCAGCAGGCACGCGGGCGGCTCGCCGGCCGCGCGACCCGCCAGATGGCGGGAGTAGTTCTCGATGCCGTTGCAATAGCCCAGTTCGCGCAGCATCTCAAGGTCAAACTCGGTGCGCTGCCGCAACCGCTGCGCCTCCAGCAGCTTGTTCTGACGCTCCAGCTCGGCGAGCCGTTCGTCCAGTTCGGCGCTGATCCGCCCGATCGAAGCTTCGATCCGCTCCTTGGGCATCACGAAGTGCTTGGCCGGGGAGATGATCGCGCGCGGCAACCGCACCTTGGTCTTGCCGGACACCGGATCAAATTCGCGGATGTCCTCCACGTCGTCGCCGAAAAAATCGACCCGGATGCCGGTGGTCTCGTAGGACGGGAAGATATCCACGCAATCGCCGCGCACGCGAAACGTACCCGGTTGCGGTTCGTAATCATTGCGGGTGTACTGGATATCGACCAGCCGCTCCAGCATCGCGTCGCGACCCAGCGTCTCGCCGGGCACGATGTCCACCAACATGGTACGGTAATCCTCCGGCGAGCCCAGACCGTAAATGCAAGAGACCGAAGCCACGATCACCACATCACGTCGGCCGAGCAAGGCATTGGTCGCGCCCAGCCGGTAGCGCTCGATCTCATCATTGATCGAGGCGTCCTTCTCGATGTAAGTGTCGGTCTGAGGAATGTAGGCTTCCGGCTGGTAGTAGTCGTAATAGCTGATAAAGTACTCGACCGCATTATGCGGGAAGAAGCCTTTGAGTTCCGCAAAAAGCTGCGCCGCCAAGGTCTTATTGTGGGAGATGATAATGGCCGGGCGTCCCCACTCGCGGATCACATTAGCCATCGTAAAGGTTTTGCCCGAGCCGGTCACACCCTCCAGCGTCAGACGCTGCGCGCCCGCCTTCAGCCCCTGCGCCAGCTTCTGGATCGCCTGAGGCTGATCGCCGGTCGGCGCAAAGTCCGCCACCACCGAAAACTCTGCCACAGCGTGCTTCATATACCGTCATTGTCCCATCCCGTGCCTGTCTTGTAAAGTTTGGTTTCAAAGTTCTGATTTCGAGCACATTCACGTTGCGTTTGAAGGTTAAACGGCGTGCGTTTTCAAAGCCACGCTTGCGTCGTACACGGCAAAGCGTTACCCTATGCGACACATGGGCTTGGGTTTAGAGGAACCCGCTCAACGAACACCAAGGGAGAGAAGAACATGCCAGGATCATTCAGCCGCCGGACCTTCCTGAAACGGGCAGGCGCCGCATCGGCGTTCACGATCGTTCCCGCCCACATCTTGCGGTCTGAGACCGCACCTAGCAACCAACTCACACGCGCGTTGCTCGGTTTTGGCGGTATCGCCCGCTCGGGCAACCATCTGGGCTACAAGCCGACACGCTTGGTCGCGCTGTGCGATCCCGACGCCAACCGCGTCAGGGAAGGGATCGTGCAGGCCGAGAAGAACGGCTACGGCAAAATCTTCACCTGCCGTGATTTCCGCGAAATTCTCGCGCGCCCGGATGTCGATATCGTTCACATCTGCACCCCGCCCCACTGGCACGGCCTGATGTCGGTGATGGCCGCGCAGGCGGGTAAGGACATCTGGTGCGAAAAACCGATGACGCGCACCATCGGCGAGGGACGCCGCGTACAGGAGGCGGTCAAGGCCAACGGCCGCATCTTCCGCCTGAACACCTGGTTCCGCTTCATGGGCGGCTTCTATGGGTTCGGCACCGAAGTCAAGCCGCTGAAGAAGCTCATGGAAAACCGCGTCCTCGGCTGGCCGGTCAAAGCGGTGGTCGGCAGCGTCACCGGTTTCTCGCTCAAGTTCGGCTGGAGCGGACGGGTCGACCTCAAGCCCGAACCGGTGCCCGAGACCTTTGACTACGACCTGTGGCTGGGACCGGCGCCGTACAAGCCTTACCATCCGCACCGTACCCACGGCACCTTCCGTGGTTATTGGGATTACGACGGCGGCGGTCTCGGCGACATGGGCCAGCACTATCTGGATCCCGTCCAGTACCTGATGGAAAAAGATGACACCAGTCCCACCAAGATCGAGATCGATTGCCCACCGCAGCATCCCGACGCGGTCGGCTCCTTCCGCCGTATCACCTTCACCTATGCCGACGGTTGCCAGATTATCCTGGATGGCGATGACTCCATGAAGGGCGTGCCGTTCCTGGAGGGGCCCAAAGGCAAGGTCTGGCCGAAGATGAAGTCCGACATTCCGAATCTGGACGCCATCATCGCCGAACTTCCCGAGCCTGCGCCGCAACAGACCGATTTCTTGGAGTCGGTCAAGCTACGCCGTCGCTTCGCACTTAACGAGGACAACGGCTTCCGCTCGTGCACGATCGTCAATCTCGGCATCGTCGCGATGCGCCTCGGGCGCGGCTTCACCTTTGATCCGGTCAAGCTGACCGCGGTCAACGACCCGGCCGCCGATCGCTTCATTTACCAGCAGATGCGCGCGCCGTGGCAGATGTAAGCCCGCGCCGCACCAATTTTTCCAGCATGAATAAAGGATTGTCCATGAACCACTGCCTTGTGAATGTAACACTCGCGCTCGGCCTGTTTGTCGCCGCCGCGACCGTCTCGGCCCAGGACACAGCCGCCCAGTGGGCCAACAAACAGCAAGCCGCGCTCGCCACCATCAACGACGCCGCGCTTGCCGATCTCCTCAAGCAGGGTGCGCCCGCTCTGGATGCGCTGCTCGCCGAGGTCAAGACCGGCTACGCCTCCGATCCGGTCGCCATCACGCGCATCGCCGCACTGACCCAGTACGTGATGCGCCCGGCTGGTGCTTCCAGTCGCGCGGCGTACGCCGGAGCCTTGCTGGCGGCGGCGCAACGCGCCAACGATGCCGATGTCATCTGCTTCTTCCTCGATCAACTCCGTTGGTGCGGTACGCCGCAACAGGCGGCGGCGATCCGGGCGTTTGAGAAGTCCGACAAACCGGGCGTCGCCACACTGGCCGCCATGACCGTTCAGGCGGTCACCGACGTCCGTACCTCCAAAGTTGCGCCAGTCGAACCCACGCGCCACGTTACGCTGAATGCCGAACTCGCCACACTACCAGTCTCCGCGCGCACCCCGCACTTGTTGCAGGCCTTCGACGATCCCGACCTCTCTTACGCCGGCGTAGCGATGGCCCGCGCCCGCACCACCGGCGGCGCCGCCGAAACCCGGCTCTGGACCGGCAAGCTCGCGACTGCCACCGACCCGGTCCGTAAAGTCATGCTGCTCGATATGCTGGGCGACCGCGGCGATAAGAATGCCTGCGCGGCTATCGCGCCCTTCCTCGGCGACGCTGACGACACCGTAGTGTTCGCGGCGCGTCAGGCCCTGATCCGACTGGATCCGGCTGCTTTCGCTGCGCAACTTCCTGCGCTGCTCAAAACCTTGCCCCCGAACCGTCTGGCGCTGATCCGCGACGGCGCGCGCCAACTCAAGACGGTGCAGATCAAAGACGCTGTGGTCCGTTCGTACGATACCTTCAACGACACCGGCAAGAAGGTCGCCCTTGAACTGATCAAAGAGCGCCGCATCACCGAAGCCGCACACCTCGGTCTGTCCGCCTTGGACTCACAGGACGAAAATGCCGCAATCGCCGGTTTCCGTTTGTTGCGGGAGATCGCTGGTAGCGACATGGCCGATACGCTGGTCGCCAAAACGCTCGCCTCCCGCGGTCGTGTCACGCCCGAGGCGCAGAGCGCCCTGGCCGCAGCCGCGCGGCGCGATACAACAGGTGCTTATACCGCCGCACTCGTCAAGGCGTTGGCTAATGCACCGGATGCGCAGAAAACGATCGCGCTGGAGAGCGCCGCACGCATCGGCGGAACCGAGTTGTTGAAAGCGGTCGAAGCGTCGTTGACCGCGCCGCAGCCCGATGTCGCGACCGCCGCCGTGCGCGCGCTCGCCGCCTGGCCGGATGCCGCCGCCCTGCCGAGTCTGTTGCGCGTGGCCGCCAAAGACCCCGACGCACGCCGCCAGACCCTCGCCGTGCGCGGTGTCGCCAAGCTCTTCAACACCTGCCAAGTGGACAAGAAGGCGCTCCTGCCGACGTGGCGCACGCTCCGCGCCGACATGAAAAACGCTACCAATCAGGCGACGATCGATGACCTATTCAAGGAGGAGGTCAACGTCGCGCTAGGCAAGCCGGTCAAGACCGACGTACCGACCGAAGGCAACAATCTGCCGGCTCATCTGGTTGACGGCACACTCGAAAAGGCCTGGCACGGTGCACGTACACCGGCACAAGCCCTGATCGACCTCGGCACCACCGAAACGCTCAGCGCAATGCACATCACCTTCTACCACGCGGACGGACGTACCTACACCTTCAAGTTGGAGTTGTCCACCGACGGCAAGACGTGGAAAGAGGTCGCCGGCAATCTCAACGATGCCAAGCCCGCGACCGCCGAGGGTCTGCGCCTGAGCTTCGCGCCCACACCCGCACGCCATGCGCGCCTGACCGTCATCAAGAACAGCGCCAACCCCGCCGTGCATGTGCAGGAGCTAAAGCTTTTCTCCAGCACCACGCCGTAGCTCCGCCAGTTCAGCAGGCGGCGTAAACGCCGCCCACAGGACGGGCACCGCTCAGCGCTTGAGCCCGGTGAGATCCGGGCTCAAGGCGCGCCGCTCAGCCAACAGCGCTTCCAGCGTGATCCGATCGCGCCGCGCCGCCGCCTCACGGCCGAGGATGGCGGTGAGGTTACTATCGACCGCCCGTGTCACTTGCGCGTTCGAGTAGTCACCGGCATCAATTGCCTGGCGGAACTCGTCGATGTTGATGCGCACGCTCGCCTCTGGATTCGGCACGCCGCCGCTAAAGTGGCGCGGCCCGCCGCGCACATACGATTTGCCGGCGTATGACAGGCAAGCCGTGCCCTGCGTTCCCTGCAACGAGGCGGTCAAACGCCCGGTCTTGATCCAATCGTGGTAAGCACCGAGTATACCCTGATGACACCACATCGTGCCGTCGTCAAACAGGTAGACCACCATGGTCGAGTCGCGCGCATCGCCATGGACGGAGGGCCTGAAAGCACAAGAGGCCCCTAGCGCGGCGACGGGTGTTTTGCCCAGTGCCCAGACCACCGCATCCAAAATGTGGACATCGTAATGCACAATGTAGTCGCCCCCCAGCGCGATGTCATTGCACCAGACCAAATCCTTCAACCGGTTTTCGATACTGGTTTCCAGCGGCGGATCTTGATAGCCGTTCCCCCCGGCCCAGCCCGATGAGAAGATGGTCTGCAAGCGTCCCAGTGCACCGGCGCGAATACGCTTGGCCACCTCGATATTCACCGGATCACGCGGCAACTGGTAATCCGCCTGAAAGACGCGCTTTTCGCGGCCGGCGCGTTCCGCCAGTGCCTTGATCGTCAACGTCCCGGGGATGTCGATTGCGATCGGCTTGGCCATGTAGATGTGCAGTCCCGCATCAAGCGCGGCAGTCGCAAGCTGCGGGAAGAAATACGGGGGCGTCTGCAAAACAACCGCCTCGACACCGGCAGCCATGAGACGCTGGTACCCGTCGAGCCCGTGAAAACAACGGGCAGGCGGCACGCCGAGCTGCTCGCCCGCGCGCACCGCGTGCTCTTCGAAATAGTCGGCTACCGCAACGAACGTGAATCCGCCCTGAGCCGCAAACAAGCTGCTGATCCACATACCGCGCCCGCCGCACCCGATCAGCCCCAGCTTGACCTTGCGGTCATAAGTACGCGGCGCACTTCCCGGCCGCACCGAATTGGCCACCGCCCGCTCCTGACCGAGCGCAGCGCCCGCCACCGGCAGCACCGCCATGCCCGCATGTGCCAAGCGCAGAAAATGACGCCGCCCGACCTCTCTCGCTTTCGCCTTCATCGCCCGTCTCCCCTACCCGTCGGCTATTTGCCGGATTCAGGCTGATACCCCAGCCAGCGGGCCACCGCCGCATTTTTGGAGCGGACATGGAGTTTTTTGTAAATGCGCAGCACATAGGTGTGAACCGTGCCGAACGCCACATTCAGCTTGTCGGCGATCTCCTTGTAGGAAAACCCCTGCGCAAGCAGATCCAGAACCTCCTCCTCGCGCGGCGCCAGTTCCCCTGCCAACGTATTGCCGCCCCCATCTGTCGAAGAAGAAGCGGGCGATGACGACGAAGCGGCGTCCGGGGCGTGAGCGCGAAACGCATCCACCACCTTACGCGCCAGAGCGCTGGTCATCGGCGCGCCGCCCTGATGGATGTCGCGGATGGCCGCCAGCAAGTCGCGGGCGCGTGCGGGCTTGACGAGGTATCCGTGCGCGCCAGCCGCCAAGGCACGGAAGAGATTGTTGGTGTCCTGATAGACCGTGAGCATTACGATCTGCAAATCCGGCAGACGTTCCGAAAGCTGGCGCACGCATTCAATCCCGTCCATGCCCGGCAGATTGATATCCATGACCGCCACCTGCGGCTTCAACGCCGGCGCCTTTGCCACGGCTTCTTCCCCAGACCCAAACGCACCGACGCACACGCACTGAGGGTCCCGGTTGACAATCTCCACCAGTCCCGAGCGCAACCGGCTATCATCTTCGACTATGATCACATCAATAGGCATCCGCAAACTCCTACGCTCGCACCACCGCGATTACAGTTCCACTGTACCTTGATCTCCCGCTGAACGCAATGCGAAACCGATTTTAACGCTCTCATTGCTTTTGCGATTTCCTCCCCTCTTATCCTATCATACCCCACATTCCTGACCCGCGTTGATTCACCGAAAGGACGACCATGATTACTACCGCATCCCGCATCGCTCGTTTGCCCCGCTCACCGCGCCTCTACGCTTTCATGCTCGCACATCTCGCGCTGCTCCTTCCCCTTGGCGTGTTCGCCGACACCTACGGCGACTACACCTACACCGTCAGCGGTGACGAGGCCATCATCACCGGCTACAGCGGCCTCGGCGGTTCCGTCACCATCCCATCCACTATCGGCCTCGGCAACTATCCCGTCGCCGCCATCGGCTACGAGGCCTTCTACAAACGCACCAGCCTCACAGATGTCACAATCCCCAACAGCATCACCGACATCGGTGCCCGAGCCTTCTACGGTTGCACCAACCTCACCGCTACCACTATCCCTAGCAGCGTTACCAACATCGGCTATCAAGCCTTCTACGAGTGTCGCGCCCTCACAGCCGTCACCATCCCCGACAGCGTCATCACCATCGGCAGCATGGTCTTCTCCCAATGCACGCATCTCACTTCTGTCACCATCGGCAACCATGTTGCAGCTATCGCCAGCTACGCTTTTTCCCATTGCTCCTCACTCACATCCGTGACCCTCCCAAATAGTGTCACATCCATCGACAGCAACACCTTCAAAGGTTGCAACAGCCTCGTCTCCGTCGCCATCGGCAACAGCGTTACCAACATCGGCTCTCAAGCCTTCTATGACTGTACCACCCTCAGCACCGTCCTCTTCACCGGCAACGCACCGGAAGTCGGTTCCAAAGCCTTCTACGCGGCTCCCGCCACGCTCTACTATTTCCCCGACGCCAACGGCTGGGGTAGTGTCGTGGCAAGACCCACCCAGCCGATTCCGCTTTCGTACACGTCTGACGGCACGCAGGTCACGATCACCGGTCTCGACTCTTCATACCGCGGCCACCACCTCTTTCTCCCGGTAACATCAAATGGCTGTCCCGTCACCGCCATCGGCACCAAGGCCTTCCACAACTGCACCAACCTCACTGCAGTCACCATCCCCAACAGTATCTCAAACATCGGCAACCAAGCCTTCTCTTACTGTTCATTCCTCACCGCTATCACCATCCCCAACAGTGTTACCAACATCGGTTACAACGCCTTCCAGTGGTGTAGATCTCTCACCTCCGTCACCCTTCCTGACAGCGTGACATCCATCGGTGACAGAGCCTTCCAATCCTGCACTAACCTCATATCCATCACCATCCCCGGCAGCGTCTCCAGCATCGGCACCGGCACCTTCTCCGGTTGCACCGCTCTCACCTCCGTCACCATCCCCAATGGCATCACTGCCATCGGTAAAGGCGCATTCTACAACTGCACCTCCCTTGCATTCCTCACTATCCCCAGCACTGTCACATCCATCGACAACGACGCCTTTCAGAGTTGTTCATCCCTCACTGCGTCCTCTTTACCGGCGACAAGCCGACACCCGGCACCGACGTCTTCGTTAACACTTCCACCACAATCTACTACCTTCCCGGCAGAGCCAACTGGGGCACCACCTTTGCCGGCCGCCCCGCCGTCTGCTGGAATCCCGTCTTCAGCGCGGCATCACCCGCCTCCGGCGCGTTCGCCCTCACCCTCACCGGCAACGCTATCGCCGCCCTCCCTGTCTACCTCGAAGCCAGCGACAGCCTCACGCCCCCGGACTGGTCCATCCTCGACCGCATCACCATCCCCGCCGGCGGCACCGTCACCTTCACCGACGACGATGCCGGTCTCTTCCCCTCGCGCTTCTACCGCATCACCTTCCCCCGGTAGAGGGGAAGGGAAGTGCGTTAGTGCATGAGTTCATTAGTGCATGAGTGCGTTAGTGCGTTACGGCTCGACAGGCGCGATAAAAAGCAAGTTGTTTATCACACAAAGGCACTAAGGTTTTTGGGGAGGGCCACTTCAAAAAACCTTGTGACATGGGCGTCCCGCCCATGAAACACGGGCAAGATGCCCGCGCCACTTGGAAGTTGCGCGTTATCTGGTTATTTCAAACAAATCCAACTTGAACGCGCAACCGTGCGAACTGACGTGGAAAATGTAGTTGTCGTTCTTCGCCGTCCATTCGCCAAGATCAACCCACGTCCATTCTCCCTTCGACGCTGCCGCGCTCACGCTCTTGGAAAGGACATTCTCGCGCACATTGCGATCGAAAAGCCCTGATGTGACAATCGCTTTCTCCGGGGCGACCCCTTCTTCCGGCATCACCCGTCCCCGCACCCGCAGGCGGTATTTGACGCCTTCGTCGAACGCCACCGCGTTATGCATGTGAAAGGTCATAGTCCATGCCCATCCGGGTTCGGACTTGTGCACATGGATCGCCCATCCGTCCGTCGCCCCTTCGTCACGCTCGCGGAAGATCGTCTTTGACTTCGGAAAATCGTTGTAGGTGATGAGGCCGTCCTGCACCGTTGCCTTACCGCCTGCGTCGCCGCCGCCGGGCAGTTCTGCCGCCGCGAGTGCGCGCACCAGCGCTTTGTGTCGGAAGTCGTTGAGATACGAGGAGAGCACCACCACCTGATCGGGGTACTTGTCCAGCACTGCGACAATGTCCCGCGCGATGCGGCGCATCGTCTCGAACTTATCCCTGTCCATCGAGGAAGCGAACTTCTCGGAGACGATCACCGGCCGCCACTCGCCGCCGTGGATGTACTTCGAGAGCAACGAGTAGTCGGCACAGAACACGCCCCAGAAGACGTTCGACTTGACCGCCGCCGATTCATCCGCCACCGCGGCCTCCGCCTTCCGCCACAGCCCGCGCGCCTCGTTCAGGAACTCGTCCGTCCACGGCATTTTGTCAATGGTGGTGCTGTAGATGATCGGCGTCTTCGTCTCGTCGACCGGTTGCCGCTCCAACAGGTCGATGTACTCGAGGACGAACGGCCCGCCTTTGCCGTAATAGGCATTGCAGAAACGCTCCATCAGCGGGCGCATCGGACGGTCGGGATTCCACATCGCCTTCGACGCGAGGTATGCCTTGAGCGCGGCGAGTTCTTCGGTTTGGCTCTCTTTGGACAAGACTTTGCCTTCATGGAAAAGTTCCGTCACGCCCTGGGCGCGGTAATAGCGCGTGTTCTCCCAGATCGTGCGCAGATTGTGCTGCGGGCACGGGGTCGAGCGCCAGTTTCCGGCGTAGTCCCAGATCATCAGACGGTTGGAGATATCCCGCCACTTCTCCAGATCCGCGCGGAAAGCGACGTTCTCCTCGAAGCGGTTTTCCGCCATAGGCTTGGAGAAGTCGCACTCGATCGAACACAAGAGCGGCATCACGTTGCGGCGCGGCTTCAGATTTTTGGGCGGTTTGCGTGAATACATGTAGGAAAGAGTTTGGATGATCACATCGGGATGTTCCTTTTCGACCTCCTCGGCGATACGGTTCAAAAAGTCGATCAAGGCGCCCGCGTGCGATTCCTCGCGTGCGTCGATTGCCGCGCACTTCTCGCATTCGCAGTAACCGTTCCAATCGTTCTGCGAGATGCCGTAGTATTTGACGTTGTTTCCTTTCGTTTTGTTGTGCGGATTCGCGCGAGCACTTTTTCAAGGACGATCTTGAAGACATCGGGATTGGTGAGGCAGAGCTGAGAATAGTGTTTCTGGCGCTTGCCTTTGAAGAAGCTGAAGTATTCCGGATGCTCGTCGAAATACTGGTCAGGGTTGACGAGGTAGCTGAAGGTGTGGCCCCAACCAAGCGGCCCGTCGAACTTCGGATAGGAGCGGCCGTGACGCTCGGGGAGATAATAATGGTTGATGCGGCTGCGGGCGCTGAAAGAGATGTCTGAGCTTATCTGCCGCCAGTCGTGGACACGGCGATCGAACGCCGGAAGTTGCCGGTCCTTGAGATCCGACGGGATTTTGAAGACATCGGTCTGCGGAATGTCGGTAAAACCGGAGTCAAGCCACGCGATGCCGCCGAAACGCTCAAGGAGTTCATACACGCCGTAAAGGAGACCGCGCCTACCTCCGCTGACGCGGATGTCGCCACCGACGGCCTCAAGGTCGAAGCCTTCGTCGCCGAGCGCGGGGTCGGGCTTCTCGCGGTTCAAGTAAATCGCCTTGGCGGCGACCGGCGTGGTCTCGCGGATCGGGATCTCGACGCCCGTCAGTTTGAGTGTCCAGTCACGGAATTCCTGCGCGGCGTAACGCTCGTTCGGAAAAGCCTTCGCAGGGATGACGAGCGTATAGGCGGAAGGCTGGCCGCGCTCGGCGACAGTGATCTCGGCGAAACCTCGCGCGGCCACCGCCATTGCAAGAAGAGACAGTAGAACAGGAACAGGTCTCATTTTCATTTCCTTTTGCGTGTGTGCGACTGGCCAGCGCAACACCTTAAGTTTTGAAAGCGACCACGCATTGAAGTACACTTCCCCCATGTAAAAAAAACAGGAAGGAGGCGAAAGTGTCTTGCCCATGCGTAACTGAAACAGAGCGTAACCAGATTTACGCTTTGGGGCAAGCCGGAAAAGGGTCGCGCTCACGTGTACAAGGAAGCGGTCCACAAACGCGTGTATGCGGTCGCTTCAGTTCTGTTTGGAGTAACATCGCCTAAGGAGTTTCACAAAATGAAAACCGTACTTATATGCGTGGTGCTGGCATTCAGCGCTGTGTTGCCGGGACGCGCCATGTCGGAACAGGAAGTGAAAGTGCCCAGTTTGTGGTCGTGGCGCGCACCGGCTGAGAAGGCGCGGGAACATGTGCGCGGGGTGATCCTGCTGGAGGCCGAAGGATTCGCCAAGTATGGCAGATGGCGTCTGGACACACAGTTCATCCACAAGATGGGATCGGCTTATCTGATCGCGCTCGGTGTTGGGAATCCGCTTATACCGGCTGTGACGACGGTGGAAATTCCGCGGGCAGGCACATGGACGGTCTGGGTGCGCAGCAACGACTGGCGTCCGCCGTATGCGCCCGGAAAATTTGCCGTGGAGGTCGGCGGGCAGGAGGGAAAGATTCTGGGCGCGTCCGGCGTGAAGGGCTGGCGCTGGGAAAAGTCCGGAACGGTGGCGCTGGCGGCCGGCGAGGTCGAGGTGAAGCTCATTGGCAAGGCAGGGTTCTTCAGCCGGTGCGATGCGGTCCTGCTGGCGGAAGACGCGGCGTTCGTGCCGCCCGACAACGCGGAGGAACTGGCGCGTGCGCGCTTGCAGTGGAAGGGCGCGCCCTACGAACCGTCGGACGGGGGAGCCTATGACGTCGTGGTGGTGGGCGGCGGAACGACAGGCATGGGAGCGGCGGTGGCGGCGGCACACGCCGGGGCGCACACGGCGCTCATTCAGGACCGGCCCGTCCTGGGCGGCAATGCATCGTCTGAACTGCGGATAGGCATTCAGGGCGCGGCGCATCTGCATCCCAATGCGCGTGAAACGGGCTTCATCGAGGAAGCGAGACTGATTCGTTCGCGGATGTCGCAGGGCGGAAAAAAAGCGTCCATCTCGGCGGCCTACCTTGAGCAGGTGCGCGGCGAGCAGAAGCTGGAGCTGTTTCTAAACCGGCGCGTGGTGGAAGTTGAGAAGACGGCGGAGAATATCATCACGGGCGTTGTGGCGGTGGATACGCTGACCGGCGCACGGGTGCGCTATCGGGCGAAGATCTTCATCGATGCGACGGGAGACGGCTGGGTCGGTTATTACGCGGGGGTTCCCTACCGTTTCGGGCGCGAAGGCCAGTCCGAGTTCGGCGAAAAGGAGGCGCCCGATCAACCGGACCGCACCACGATGAGCGGCATGTTGGCGACTGAAGGATTCTCGTGCTTCGGCTACAGCGACATGGGACATCCCGTGGACTACGTCACACCGGACTGGGCGAAAGATGCCCTGCCTGCGGGATGGTCGCGCAAATATCCGCGCCGTCTGCGCGTGCATGACGGCTTCGGGCCGTCGTGGCGGATGGCGCATCCCGGCATAGTTGATGATTTCGAAGACCCCGAGAACGCGCGCGATGAGCTGGTACGTCTTTCGTTCGCCTACTTCGGCTGGGGCAAGAACGAGTGGGAGCATCGGGACCTGCTGAAAAATTTTGCACTTACAGACATGCCCTACGGGGTCGCTCGGCGCGAGACGTTGCGGCTCACGGGCGACTATATCCTGACCGGGAACGACCAGAAGGCGGCGACGGTCTTCCCCGACCGCATCTCCTACGGCGGCTGGTCGATGGACACGCACGATCCGCTCGGGCTTGCGAATCCGAAGGGGAACGGTTACTGGAAGCACACTCCCGTGCTGCCGATCTACACGATCCCCTACCGGGTCCTCTACAATCCGGCTTTCAGCAACCTCTTCTTTGCGGGACGCTGCTCGAGCGTCTCACACATGGCGCTCGGTTCCGTGCGCGTGATGTCCACGCTGGCCACGCTCGGGCAGGTGTGCGGCACGGCTGCCGCGATGTGCTTGCAGTATGGCGAGACGCCGAAGTCGCTAGGACTGAATCGGCTCAAGGAACTCCAGCAACGGCTTCTGCGGGACGATCTTTACATTCCCGGCGTAAAGAACGAGGATTCGCACGACCACGCGCGCCGGGCGACAGTGACGGCGACGAGTTCGCAGCCGCGTCTCTACTTCCAAGAATCTCCATCCGTGCGGTGGTACATCACGAATAAGTATAGTTGTATCTTCCAGAACAAAAAGGATAGGGACCGTGAAGGCTGGCTGTATGCCGAAGGCGCTTCGCCACAGGCCGTGATTGACGGGACAAGCCGTATCGTGAATGACGAGGCACACGGGTGGGTCTCGGATGCGGCCGCCGCTCTACCGCAGACGATCACTTTAACGTGGGAAAAACCGGTCGAGGCGCAGCAGGTGCGCATTACGTTCAACAGCGACCTAATGCCGACGCACCCTGCGGTAATGCCGCGAGCCCTTGTGAAAAGCTATACGGTGGAGGTGAGAACGGGCGGGGCGTGGACAGAGATCGCGTCGGAAGATGAGAACTGGTGGCGGCTTGCCGTTCACTCGTTCGACCGCCGCACAATCGATGCATTGCGCATCATGTGCCGTTCGACATGGGGTGATCCTTCAGCCCAGATTTTTGAGATCCGCGTCTACTGATGTGAAACAACATCGTTCACGAAGTTCTCCAAAATGAAGAACGCCAAGGGCTGACGCCACAAAGCTGCCCTCTGCCATGTCAGAGGCTCTTGAAAAACCCTCATGGCATGGGCGTCCCGCCCATGAAACACGGGCAAGATGCCCGTGCCACTTGAAAGTTGAACGTTCTGTGGCCCCCCCGCAACCATACAAAAAACTCCTAAATCCTAACTCCTAAATGTCAACTCCGCGCACAACGCGCACAGCGCGGCAGCGCAGCTGTGCGCGAAAACCTGCCTTGTCCAATTCCGCGCATGAGGTTATCATGCGCGGTACTTGATTTGATCACTCTAAGAAAAAAAGATGAGCACACCCCAAAGGAAACAGGCCAAACAGGAGATTGATGTCGTACCCGATCTGCAAGACCGGATCCTTACCATCCGAGGCGAAAGGGTGATTCTCAATAGCGACTTGGCGGAGATATACGGCGCAGAAGTCCGCACCCTCAACCAGCAGGTCAAGCGCAATCCAGACCGTTTCCCGGAGGATTTCTCCTTTACGTTTTCAAAAATCGGATGGGAAGCCGTTACAGCTTTAAGATCACAAAATGTGATCTTAAAGCGCGGACAACATCGCAAGCATCCGCCTCGCGTCTTCACCGAGCACGGCGCTCTGATGGCGGCTAATGTGCTCAATAGCAAGCGGGCGATGGAGATGAGCGTCTTCGTGGTACGCGCCTTCACGAAAATGCGAGCCGCGCTCTCTGATACCCGTGAGCTGGCGCGTAAACTGGCAACGCTTGAATGCGAGGTCAAGTCACGCCTCGATTCGCACGACGCCGCCATTGTTGAAGTGATGCAACGCATTCTGGACTTGATCGACCCGCCAGAGCATCCCGCCCCGCCGCCACCCCCGCGCAAAATCGGCTTCAGCGTGAAAGAATCCCCCGCCAAATACGCCGCCCGCCGCCGGACACGAAGCAGTAGGTAAGAGGTAAAACCGATGAAAACCCTCCAACTCATCCAACAACACGCGCTAAGCATCCCCATGACCGTCTCGTGGTACTTGTCCGACATCGGACGCGCCCAAGGTCTTCAGGATCTCTTCACCCGACAATCACCGCAAAAACTCAAGGTGCTACGCGAACACGCCATCGCCCAAAGTAGCGTCTCCTCAAATCGCATCGAGGGGGTCGAGATTGATCAGACTCGCATCGGGACGGTTGTCTTTGGACGTCCCGCTCTCAAAGATCGCGATGAAGAAGAGGTCGCAGGCTATCGTAACGCCCTGAATCTCATTCACGAGCGGGGCGCGGTACTCGCGGTCTCAGAGGAGACCATCCTCTCGCTTCACAAGCTCAGTCGCGGCGAAATCTGGGATGCCGGCCAGTATAAGGACAAACCGATCGACATCATCGAACGCCTGCCCAACGGCGATCACCGTGTCCGCTTTCGTAGCGTGTCGCCTGCCAAAACGCCAGCCCACATCCGCAAACTCGTAGAGTTGTGGGGCGATCAAATCTGTGCGCACACCATCTCACCGCTCATCCTGCTGGCGGCCTTCAACCTTGATTTCCTCTGTATTCATCCCTTCCGTGACGGCAACGGCCGCGTTTCCCGCCTACTCTTGCTACTCACCTGCTATCACGTCGGCATCGACGTCGGACGCTACGTCAGCCTCGAACGCCTCATCGAGGATAACAAGGAGCGATACTACGAAACTCTCCAGATCAGCTCCAAAGGCTGGCACGAGAGCAAGCACGACCCTTGGCCCTACATCGGCTTCCTGCTTTTCATCATCAAGAAAGCCTATGATGAACTTGAAGAACGCGCCGGTCGGATCGCCGCACCACGCGGTGAAAAAACCGAACTTGTCGAGCAGGCGGTTCAGTCGTTCTTGACAGATTTCAGTGTCGCGGACGTTGAGCGCCTCTGTCCAAGTGTCAGCCGCGATATGATCCGTCATCTGCTACGGAAACTCAAAGATCGCGGCCTTGTCGAATGCGTCGGACGCGGCCCTGGTGCCAAATGGCGTAAAAAGGGTAATACTCCTTAAAGAGGGTAAAAGAAGAGGCAACAACGCATTCGGTCAGCGCAGATGGGAACTACATTGCTCACGGGTCGCAGCTCCGCTTTTCGAACTGCTCGCTCAAAAAGCGGCGTCGCGCGGAATACCGCTTGCCGCCGCACTCCAAATTTTTTAGCCTGACTTGCGGAGCACTGAGATCAGTGCCTACGTCGCACACTCAATAAAGACGGTTCTCGTCGGATTTTGCATTTGTTTGACTCCGCAGGAGGCTGGGAACTTGAAGTCGCAATTTGCGACTTCAAGTTCCCACGGCGGTAATAGGTGCAAGTCATAGGCAAGGTGTTTTCGACTTCAGAGTTCAGAGTTCGACGTTCAGCGTGCTGAGTTAAAAAACGTTTAACGCTCAACGTTCAACTTTTAACGCTTAAGTTATAGGCAAGTTACTTGAGCACTTTGCGCAGGCGCTGCATGGCTTCTTCGACCGCCTCGCGGCTGTTGAAGGCGCTGATGCGGATGAAACCTTCGCCGCAACGGCCGAAGCCCGCACCGGGCGTCGTGACCACCTGTGCGCGTTTCAGCAGTTTGTCGAAGAACTTCCAAGAATCCTTGCCGACGTTGACCCAGATGTAAGGGCTGTTCTCACCGCCGGTCATCGCGAAGCCGAGGTCGGCCAGCGTGTCACGGATCAGCGCGGCGTTGCCGAGATAGAAGTCGGTCAGCGCGCGTGTCTGTACCTTGCCCTCCGGCGAGTAGACGGCCTCGGCCGCGCGCTGGATCGGGTACGAAACACCGTTGAATTTGGTGGTGTGGCGGCGGTTCCACATCGGATGCAACGCCACCGCCTCGTCCTTCTTGGTGTAGGCCATCACTGACTTCGGCACCACCGTGAAGGCGCAGCGCGTGCCGGTGAAACCGGCGGTCTTGGAGAAGCTGCGGAATTCGATCGCCACGTCGCGCGCGCCTTCGATCTCGTAGATGCTGCGCGGCAACGCCGGATCGCGGATAAAGGCTTCATACGCGGCGTCAAACAGAATCAGCGCCTTGTTGTCCCGCGCATAACGCACCCAAGCGGCGAGTTGCTCACGCGTGGCGGTCGCGCCGGTGGGGTTGTTCGGGAAGCAGAGATAGATCAGGTCAACCGGCTGTTCGGGCAGCGCGGGCACAAAGCCGTTCTCGACCGTGCTGTCGAGATAGACCAATCCCTTGTAGCGGCCTTTGCTGGCCTTGCCCGTGCGCCCCGCCATCACGTTGGTGTCGACGTAGACCGGATACACGGGATCAGGGATAGCGATCGTTATTTTGTCGTCGAAGAGTTCCTGAATGTTCGCGGTGTCGCACTTCGCGCCGTCACTCACAAACACCTCGTCCGCGTTGATCTGGGCACCGCGAGCCCGATAGTCGTTCTGTGCGATGGCCTCGCGCAGGAAGTCGTAGCCCTGCTCCGGGCCGTATCCGCGGAACGTCGCGCGTGCGGCCATCTCGTCGACCGCCTTGTGCAAAGCCTCGATGCAGGCGGGTGGCAACGGCTCAGTCACATCGCCGATGCCGAGACGGATCACCTTCTTTTCGGGATTTTCGGTTTGGTAGGCTTTGACGCGCTTGGCGATTTCGGAAAAGAGATAGGATGATTGCAACTTGGCGTAATGCTTATTCACTCGGATCATGATTTGTGTTCCTTTCATTCTCGTCAGGGGTAGACGGTGCTGCCGGCGCGACACCACGGACCGGCGTCAACACCCAGCGTTTATTATACCAAAACCATTGCTCGGGCGCCTGCCGAATCGCGGCGTCCACATTTGCCAGGACAGCCTCCGTGATACGGCGGGCGTCTTCTTCCTTGCTCAGCGTGGGATCAGGGAAGATGGCGGGGAGGTGATCGAAGCCGTGACGCCCCCATCCTTCACGCCGCAGGATCGCCGGAATGATCGGTACGCGCGCGGTGATCGCAAACATCGCCATGCCACGCCCGACATTGGCGGTCGAGCCAAGAAAGGGTACCTGCAAGTCGGGCGTGTAGACCCGCACGTCCGGCAGGATCGCCAACACGTTACCGCCGCGTAGTAGCTTGATGATCTGCCTGAGCGTACCGCTGCCACGTTCGAGAACCGTCATGCCGGATTCGCGCAGACGGTTGATCCACGCATTTACCAGCGGATTCTTCTGCTTGCCGGCGATACTGAACATCTGAATGCCGTAGCGGTGGCAAGCCCAGCCGGCAAGATCCCAGTTGCCCATGTGCGGCACCGCAATGACAGCTCCCCCATGCTCCGCGATCAACTCTTGCACCTTGCCGATGTGATCGCGAAACGTGGGAATGTGGCGATCGATCCATACGCGGTCGATGCGCGGCGCCCGCATCATCTCCACAATGTTGAAGGCCATGTTGCGCAAGGAGAGCCAAGCGATCCGGCGCACCTCGCGGTCGGACATCGTATCGCCGAACACCTCGCGGATACGCCGCGCCGTTTCACGCCGCCGGAAGCGGACGAGATGGAAAGCGATAGCGGCGAAGCCCCAAGCCACCGCCAGCGCCGCCCGGTACGGCAGCACATGGAGCAGGGCGGCCACACCGCGCAGCGCGCCATACTCCACGAGATGTTGGGGCCGATATCGCATGAATGCTTAGTAGCTGACAACCGCCAAAGGCTGGCCCTTCGACACCACAGCACCGTGCTCGACCATGAACTTCACGATCTTGAGCGGCTTATCCGCCTTGATCTGGTTGAAGAGCTTCATGGCCTCCACGATGCAAAGCGGATCGCCTGCCTTGAGGCTGTCTCCTTCTTTGGCGAGTTCGGGCTTGCCGGGGCCGGCCGAACGGTAAAAGGTTCCGCTCAACGGCGCGTTGATCGTCGGCCCTTGCGGTGCGGCATCCGCCGCCTTCTCGGGCTTCGTAGGCTTGGCGGCGGGAGCCGTCACGACCGGAGCGGACGGCGGCGGGACGGGCGCAGCGGCGGTCGGCAGAGCGACCGGCCCCGTGCCCTGCACCAACCCGGCGAGTGACACGACAAAACGGCCGATTTCGGCGAGACGCTGTGTCTCGGCGTCGGCTTGGGCTGCCGGCGCGGCGTCTTCTGCTTGCGCCTGCGCCTCTGCTTTGGGGCCATTGCCCTCTTCAATGTCAGCCGGAATCGCATCGCGCTGGTCAACAGGCTTGGCGCGCCACTTGAAATAACCGAGCGCCACTTCCGGGAAGAGACAATACGAAAGGATGTCCTCTTCCTTCTCAATCAGCTTTGGATCGATCTGCGCGGCGGCGTCGGCCAACCCCGGCTTGAGCAGATCAGCCGGACGGCAGGAGACCGGCTTTTCACCGGCGAGAATCTTCTTGGCCAACTTGGGATCGATCGGAGCGGGCGAGCGGCCGTAGAGCCCCTTGACGTAGTCGCGCGTTTCCTGCGTGACCATCTCGTAACGTTTGCCGGCCAGCACATTGAGCACAGCCTGCACACCGACGATCTGGCTGGTCGGCGTGACGAGCGGCGGATACCCCATGTCGGCGCGGGTGCGCGGCAACTCTTCGAGCACCTCGGGCAGGCGATCCAGCGCGTCCTGCTGCTGGAGTTGCGAGCGCAAGTTCGAGATCATGCCGCCCGGAATGTGATGGCGCAGCACGTCGGCGTCCACCGATTCCACCGCGCCGGACGAGGAGGGCTGGCGCACCTTTTTGAGGTTGCGGAAGTGAGCGTTGACCTTGGCGACCCTAACGGGATCGAGTCCGGTCGCATACCCTTCGGCTTCCAGAATCGCCACCATGATCTCGGTGGGCGGCTGTGATGAAAAACCAGACATGGTCGAAACCGCAGTGTCGATCGCACCCGCACCGGCCTTAACGGCGGAGAGGTACATCGCCGCAGCCATGCCGCTGGTCATGTGCGAATGGAGTTGGACCGGTACCTTCACCGCCTTGACCAACGCCCCCACCAATTCAGTGGCCGCTGCCGGCGTCAGAATACCGGCCATGTCCTTGATGCAGAGCGTGTCGATGCCCATCGACACCTGCTCCTTGGCAATCGCCACAAAGTTATCAACGGTGTGCACCGGGCTGAACGTGTAGCAGATCGTGCCCTGCGCGTGACCGCCGTACTTCTTGACCGCCTGAATCGCCCGCTCAAGATTGCGCGTGTCGTTCAGTGCGTCGAAAATACGGAAGATGTCCATGCCGTTCTCGCAGGCCAGCGCCACGAAACGTTCCAGCACATCATCCGGATAGTTCTTGTACCCGAGGATGTTCTGGCCGCGCAACAGCATCTGCAACGGCGTCTTTTTGCAGACCGACTTCAACTGGCGCAGGCGCTCCCAAGGATTCTCGCGCAGGAAACGCAGGCAGACATCAAAGGTGGCGCCGCCCCAACACTCCAGAGAGTAGTACCCGGCACCGTCCACGACCTCAGCGATGGCGAGGATGTCGTCGGTGCGCATACGGGTCGCCCAGAGCGACTGGTGCGCATCGCGCAGGGTGGTATCGGTAATACGGATCCGCGGCGCGGCCGTTGCGGCGGCCGCTTTTTTCTGTTCACTCTTTTTCATAAAGGGGTCGTTCTCCAAAAGCTCCTGATGCGGGCCAAAAAAAAGGACTTCCATTGTGACATTTAACAAGAAAATGTCACGCGATTTTTCTCACATTGCACTTGCAAAAGTGGACACGATATGTCTACTATATGGACATGACAACGGTTAACACAGCTACGCTTAAACAAAAGCTCAGCCACTACCTGGGCCTTGCGCGTCAAGGCAAGGAAGTGTTGGTCACCAGTCACAAGCGCGTGATCGCGCGCATTCTGGCTGATGACGGCGAGACCGGCCGACTTCCGCTCGTGCAGCCGACCCGGCCGGCCTCGGAACTCAAGGAGATCGGCGGTTTCGGTCTTGATACCGACCCCGTCAAACAACTCATTCAGGAAAGAAAAAAAAGATGACCGTCTATCTCGATTCGACCCTTGTCATCCGGCAACTGGTCGGAACCAAAAACCCTTGGCCGGGCTGGGGTGCATGGGACGCAGCCTACGCCAGCGCCCTGATGCGCACGGAGTGTTATCGCACCGCCAACCTGTTGCGTCTCTCCGGGAAACTGGATGATGAGCAACGCGCGCGGCTCGGCACTTGGATCGAGCGGGTCTGCAAAAGCGTCACGATCGTACCGGTCACCGACGGCGTGCTGCAACGCGCGGCCGACGCCTTTCCCACGGCCGTTGGCACGGTGCAGGCCATCCACCTCGCTACTCTGCTCGAACTCAAATCCGTACACGACATCACTTGTCTTGTGGCTACGGCGGACGATGAACTGCTACGGGCGGCGGAAAGCATGGGCTTCAGCGACGCCCTGAAAGCACCACTGAAATCCGATCCCGAGCCAGCATCGAAGGAATCGGCTCCCAAGGAGTCAGCGCCGAAAAAGGCCGCGTCGAAGGATAAAGACGACGCCCCCGCAGACGCGGCGAGCAAGTAGGCCTTCTCTTGTTGCGAACCACTGCGTGGTCGCAACAAGAGAGGTTGACTCGTGCGTGACCCGCGACTTGCGACTTGCGGTCAGCCCTGCCCCTCCCCAAAACCTTAGTGCTTTGCCTTCGTGTGAGAAGAGTACAGCGCTATTTGTGACCGGGTTGGCTGCGCTTCGTTACTCGAAGCGTTGCCCAGTCAAGGTCTCGTAGGCCTCGACGTACTTCGCGCGCGTCTTGGCGACTACTTCGTCCGGCAGGATCGGTGCGGGCGGCTGGTGGTTGAAGGCAACGCTGTCCAGCCAGTCACGCACGAACTGCTTGTCGAGACTGGGTGGATTGCTCCCCACTGCGTAACTCTCGCTGGGCCAGAAACGACTGGAGTCGGGCGTCAGCACCTCGTCCGCCAGCACCAGACGCCCCTGCTCATCCTCGCCGAACTCAAACTTGGTGTCCGCAATAATGACGCCGCGCGCCGCTGCGTGGTCGGCTGCCTTCGTGTAACAAGCCACTGAGCGCTCAGCCAGCGTACGCGCCTTGTCGGCACCTAGCGCCTGCTCTAGCTCGGCGGCGGTCACCGGCATGTCGTGCTCGCCCAACTCCGCCTTGGTACTGGGCGTGAAGAGCACCGTGTCGAGCTTGGAGGCATTCTGGTAGCCCGCCCGCAGCGACTGGCCGTTGACCGTGCCGGACTTCTGATACTCCTTCCAGCCCGAGCCGGTCAAGTAACCGCGTACGATGCACTCGAAGGGAATAATCGCCACCTTCTTGACCAGCATCGAACGACCGCGCAGATCCTCTTTCACCGCCTGAAGCTCTGCCGGATATTGATCGACGTCCGCCGTGATGAGATGATTCGGCATGTCGTCCAGCAGGTCAAACCAGAACACACTCAAGCTGTTCAGAATCCGCCCCTTGTCCGGGATGCCGTTCGGCATCACCACGTCAAACGCACTGATACGGTCGGTCGCCACCAGCAACAGACGATCGCCCAGATCATACAGGTCGCGGACCTTGCCCCGTTTCGGCGCGGACACTCCCGGAATAAAACTCTCAAGCAACGCGTGGTTTTTATCGTATTTCATAATTTCTCTTTCGCTTTGGAGACTTATGCAAAACCTCTTGTGGCATGGGCGTCCCGCCCATGAAACACGGGCAAGATGCCCGTGCCACACTTGCACGCGAGGGGTTTCGCAAGAGTCTCATCATACCAAAAACTTGTAAGTGAGTCGCGGGAATCGACTCATTCGAATCATTCGATTCCGTCGATTCAACCGCCCGAATCACGACGTCCGCGCCAAACCGGCACAAACAGCAGCCGGACGCGCCGCTCGTCGCCATCCGCCAGCACGCCCCCAAGCACGCGCCAACGATAACGCACCGTCTCGCCCGAACCGCGGCGGTGCCACGAGGCCAGCAGCGGCAACCTCCAATAGGTGTAGTCGGCGCACGCGTCGGATGTGTGCGACAGGAGGCCCCA
>DUPH01000266.1 GCA_012838435.1 Lentisphaerota bacterium
CCTATTGCCGTGAGAAGCGCAGACGCGGTTCAAACGGAAAGGCATTTTCAACATGCCGGATCAGCGGCTCACCCTCCTCCGGCTGGCCCAGCACCTCGACCACATCAAAGCGAAAGTAGAGGCGCGGATAGCCCGCCCTGCGCACGAAAGCCGCCGCCGCGCGATTCAGCGCGTGGCGCTCACGGGCGTCGATCGCAGAGAGCGGCCGACCGAAATCCTCGCGCCGCCGCGTCTTGACCTCGACGAACACGAGCGTGTCGCCGCGACGCACCACCAGATCGATCTCATCGCGACGATTCGGACGCACATTCCGTCCGATGATCGAAAAGCCAGCCGCCTTGAGAAACGCCGCCGCGCGCTCTTCACCCCAAGTGCCCACCACCGCCGAACGCGGCAGGTCGCGCCGCTCGCTGCGGCGTCCTTTCACGAACTGGAGGAGTCGCGCGAACACGGCTCTATTCAGGACGCCGACGCCGCGCCGCGTGCGCGTCCCGCCTCAAACGCCTTGAGGTTCAGATCAATGAACTTGGCCGCGATGCGCTCACGCATCGCCTGTTGCCACAACTCGGCGCTGAACGGCGTCAGAGTCGAGAGCGCACCCGCCAACACCATGTTCATCGTGCGCGTGTTGCCCATCTCCTTGGCGATCGTCAGCGCGTCAACATACAGCGCGGACGGATATTCAGTGCGCAGGCGGTCATCCAGATCCGTCACCGCCGCCTGCTGACCGCTCGAAACCGTGACCGGCGTCATGTTCATGTCGTTGATCAGCACCTTGCCGTCCGCCGCGAGCAGATGCCGCCAACGCAGGGCCTCCAGCCGCTCGAACGCAACCAGCAGGTTGCTGGCGCCGTCCGGGATGATCGGCGAGTACACTTTTTCGCCGAAGCGCACCTGACTGATCACACTGCCGCCGCGCTGCGCCATCCCGTGGATCTCGCTCTTCTTCACATCCAGTCCGGCCAACGCCGCTGTCCGCGCCAGAATATCGCTGGTGAGCAGAATGCCCTGACCGCCCACGCCCACTAAAGAAACGTTTGTGACTTTCTCACTCATGCTCTTCTCCCATGCTCTTCTCCCATGCTCTTCTCCTTCAATCCTTTTTAACACAATTTCGAATACGGTAAAGCGTCAACAACGCCTTCTCAAGGTCTGGAAGAATCTCTTTCAATCCAAATGCGGCCAAGACAGATTCTTCAAATTGTCTACGGTCGGTCTGTGCCGCTTCCTTTTCAAGGTCAAAAACATCTCGTCTTTTCAACTTATCGAATGCCGCAAGTATACGCTTTCGATGTACTGGAGTCACTCGATCAGGATCAAGCATCCAAAATTGGTCTCGAACTCGCGTTGCGCTCAAATCCAGAGCCCCTAATCCGCGACCGAATCCGATAGCCTCCAAATAAAAGCATCCCATGAAGGAACAAAGCAAAGCGTGACACAAATCAAGATCAGTGGTTTTTCGAGCTGCAAGCCGCGTCAATCGTTGATTGGTAAACGCCCGCTCAGTCAATCGAATGAAAAACAGACGAGAACCTGGATTGATAGAAACCGCCAGGTCGGCAACAGTATCAGGACGCATTTCATACCAGTGCTGTCCAGAACGCTTTAAAACCTCGGCCAAAGGCTTCCCCTTTTTATTAACAGCACGCTCGAACTTTCTGATCCAAGACAAAGCACCTCGATGACCCAAAGCGCTCAATTCATCAAGAGTTTTTGAACAACAGAACGCAAAAGCGTCTGGGGCTGCCTGCAAGCGCCTCACAGATGCTGATGTTTTCAGGACAGGACGGAGATAATCTTTTTCGACGCCACAGTCTGCAGGTGGATAAAACAAAGGATCCCAACCTCTGCGTTCTCCACGAGCCACCGTGAAATGCTTACAGATGCGAACAAGTGACGGCTCAACCTGATCAAACCAAGCTAAATCCACAAAAAATGCCGCCCAACTCAACCCGGAACTTTCCAGCTTCCGGATTCGCGAATGCGTCAGCTTAAAACGGGACACAACTCCGGATTGGTCTGTTGACGAGTTGCTATTCAAGCTGACAGCCAAATCTGCCGTCCAATGAGCGACCGGATTTTGGGTAACTGCGAAAACTGTTTCGTCGGAATCTTGAGCACATTCTCCTTGTCGACGCTTCCGCATAACGACAAGTTGTGTGACAATCTTCGCATCGGCAAACCACCGACCATTACCGGATGTGACAATCGTCTCCACAGCAAATAACGAAAGAATTTGAGCCCTGAATGTTTTTGCCCACCCAGCGCCGAGCCATGTGTTGGGGAAAATTACGCCCAACCGCCCATCAGGCGGAAGCAGTCTGCTTGCGGCAAGTGTAACGGGCACAAAATAATCCGCTTTAGCGTCGATAGGAACGCCTGTATCAACTAAAATCTTTTCGTTAAGTTGTCTGACAATCGGACTTTTCATCCAATTTTCAAACCGAATAAACGGCGGATTCATAACAATGCATGTAAACTCCGGCAATTTTTCTTTACATTTCTGACCGGTTCGAGCATCCACAAAACATATATCTTCTCCGGTTCTAATTTCAAAAACATCACGCTGAAATACGCGGATCGTTTCAAACGGCGAGTCGCCGGAAGCAAGCGCCAACGTCGCAAATTGTAGAGGCATGGGGTGAAGGTCAGAGGCAAAGGTTGTTTTGGTTGCCTCTACCGTAGGAATGCCGACGCTGGTTTTCAAATCTAACACCGCCCGAGCGATAGTCCCTGTTCCGCAACAAGGATCAAGAACAGGTTTTTCGAGGTTATCGACAGTAAGCGCAACCAATAGCCGGGCCAGTTTAATAGGCGTACAGAATTGTCCAGACAGCTTACGTTGGCTTGCACGGACAACCGACTGCAACGACTCGTGATACAAATCCTGACTGATGTCAGACAACCTCACAGCGTTCAGGAAGCTATTGAATGCCAATAAGGACCGCCAAGCGGCGTCAGGAAGCAATGCGGCTCCTTGTCTAGTACCGAAGACCTGCGCATAGTCTCGCCTCATCGACAGTTCCAAGAAAAAATGTTCCGCATCTTGAATGGTGGCCGTTCCTATCAAATTCTCGACGCTGACTGCTTCCTTGGAAAATCTTTTCAAGTAATGAGCAAACAGAAAGCGATGTATCCAATGCAATAGAATTTCGGACGCAAGAAAGGAAAAACAAGTTGCGTCATTAACTGCAAGATGTTTTTCGTCATGTGCCGCTTTTACATCCGCCCACCAAGAATCAACATGTGTCCGCCAACGCTTTGAACAGCGGTATTCGGCATTTAAACGATCTGAGACAACCCCCACCGTGTCCGATAGAATAGCGGCCACCACATCGTTTAACTTTTCGGGTAGCGGTTTACAACGAGAAATATCATCTCTTTCTACAAAATCACACACATCGTCGAGAATCTGCAGGAGGGTTTTGCGCCATTCGTCACAATTGTGTTGAACGTCATCACGCCTCCTGATTTTATCGCACCGCCAAGTGCGCATAACAACGCTGTCTTCGCCTTCAATCCTGTGCAACGCGGCATCTACCGCATTCCATACAAGAAACGAACTCAGACCTAACCGAGTCGCCTTTTGTCTGGCGTTGTCAATTAAGGTACGGTCTGTTACAGGCGTATCGGGCATCTTGAGTTCCCATCCCTGTAACACAGCATTCTTTGCCGCATCGCCAAAGAGTAACACATCCGGAAATAACGTATTTCCCTTTTCACTCGACGCGAGCCCCCATTCGCCGCCCGCAGAACGCACTGCACGCGAACGCATTTCCGCCCAGCGATTGATTTCATTGATCACGTCAATCGCCCACGCACGTTCGTTGTAAGATGTAGTACGTTTTCTCATCGTGGTGTCATTTTTGTTTTTTTGCCGTTATACTTCTGATTCGCTCGCGCGCGACCCCCACGTAATCAACTTGAACCTTTTTGAACAAATGCACATCCTGATTGCGTTCGATGCCGGTATAACTCCGCCCTTCCAGCGCAGCAGCGACAAGAAAACTCCCGCTCCCAAATGCGTTGTCAAGCACCAGTGCTTCAGGCTCGGTAAACGTCCGAATTAAATACCGTCCGAGTTCCACAGGTTTCTGCGTAGGATGCCACACCGGCCCTTCGCTCTCGGCTGTTTTGAAATAGACCACGTCCGTAGGATAGCGCGTACCGCTGCTCTTTACACGCGCTGGCTGGAAATCACCGTAGCTGCCGGACAACTGGTTTTTCCGCACTCCTTTATCGTACGGTGCGCCACTATTCATCTGCGGGTTGTAGACCGGCTGCCTAGCATAAAAAACACACACATCTTCATGTTTTCTGAGCGGCTGTCTTTTGGCGTTCAAGAAATTTGTCGGCTTGGATTTTTCCCAGACGATTTTGTATTTGAACCACGCCTCGTTGCTCAAAATAACTTTGGCAGTGAAAATCCCCTGCGCGGTTAACACCACGACACCTCTCGGCTTAAGAATCCTGCGGTACTGCTCCCAAAGTGGATCCAAAGGGATAAGACTGTCCCATTTGTTTTGAGTTGTCCCGTAAGGCAGATCACATAGCACCATGTCTACGCAGGCATCGGGAAAAAACGGCAATATCTCCAGACAATCACCTTCGAAAAGCGTGTTCTTGATATCGCTGAGCCTAAGTTTACGCTCTGGAACAAAGCGTCGTCCGTCATTAGGATCATACGCCGACACAGGCGGGCTCGAACTGCTCACCTCTGGCCGATCATCATCTGCCGGCCAAAAAAGCATCTGACCGTTTTGCAACAACCCCGGACATTCACGGTGAGTCAGTAAAGTCACACCGTTGCGCAGCAAACAGTCATGCGTTTTGGGCGATTCGACATCCGCCATTTCGCACACCAGCGAAGCCGACAGCAACTTTCCGATATGGGCGTTAGCAAAAGCCAAAAGCGGTTCCATATCGGTACGTATCGGCGTCCCGTGCGGATATTTGAATGTCTTTTTTTTACCCATAATAAGAAGAATGTGATCGGCTACCGCACCCGCTTGATCGCTCCAAATTTGCACAATTGCTCGCACATGGTACATCCCGCGCACTGCACGGGATCGATGCGCGACTTGAACCGCTTGCCGTCCGGCGTCGGCTCGCCGCGCTCAATCGCGGGGCAGCCCAACTTGAAGCAGGCACCGCAGGCCTTGCACTTCTCCGCGTCCACCTCGAAAGTGCCGGCGTTCGTCAGCTTGGCGGCAATGCGGCAAGGGCCGCCGGCGATCACGACCGACGGCTCGGGCGCATCCAGCTCCTCCTTGAGGACGCGCTCCAAGGCGGCCATGTCATACGCATCTACACTCACCACGCGCTTGAAGCCCATCGCCTTGGCGATTTCTGCAATGTCCGTAACCGGCGCGGGATCGCCACGCAGGGTACGCCCGGAGCCCGGATTGTCCTGATGGCCGGTCATACCGGTAATGCGGTTGTCGAGCACGATCGTGGTGATCGTGCCGCCGTTGTAGAGCACGTTCAGGATGCCGGTCATGCCGGAGTGGAAGAAGGTCGAGTCGCCGATCACCGCGCAGAGACGCCCGCTCTTACCGGCTTTCTCCATACCGTAGGCATTGCCGACGGAGGCCCCCATGCAAATCGTGGTGTCCATCGCGTTGAGCGGAGGAAACGCGCCCAGCGTGTAGCATCCGATGTCGCCCGTAACGGTCGCGCCCAACTTAGCCAGCGTGTAGAAGACCGAGCGATGGCCGCAACCGGCGCAGAGCACCGGCGGACGCGTCGGCAGACCAGCGTCCGCACGCGTAACGACGGGCAGTTCGACATCGCCGAGTAACTCCTTGCGCAACGCGGTCAGGCGCACCGGATTCATCTCGTGCATGTTCAACTCGGTCGCATGCTCGACCACCTTGATACCCAACGCCCGCACCTGATCCTCTAGGAACGGATCCAGTTCCTCAATCACCAGTACACGCTCCACACTCGCCGCAAACGCTTTGACTTGCTCAATCGGCAACGGATTGGTGAAGCCCAGCTTGAGCACGCTGAACTCAGGGAAGACCTCCTTCACATACTGGTATGTCACGCCGGAGGTGATGATGCCGAGACGGTCGTCACCGCGCTCGACGCGGTTGAACGGCGTCTCACCGGCGAAAGCACGCAAGGCAGCGGTACGCTCCTGCGCCTTCAGACGCTGAGGACGCGCAAACATCGGAACGGGGATGTAGCGCCGAATATCCTTGACGTACTCTTTGCGCTCCGGGTACCCCGGCCCGAAATCGTCACCGACATCCACGACCGTCGAGGTGTGCGACGTCCGGGTCGAAAGCCGTACAAACGCCGGCACTTGAAACTGCTCCGAGACCTCGAACGCGGCCTGCACCATGTCAAAGGTCTCCTGGCTGTCGGCGGGCTCGAAGAGCGCGGCGCGCGCGAACTTGACCAGATTGCGCGAGTCCTGCTCATTCTGCGAGCTGTGCATGCCGGGGTCGTCGGCCGTGACCACCACCAGACCGCCGTTCGCGCCGACATACGTGTAGGTCATCAGCGGATCCATCGCCACATTGAGGCCCACATGCTTCATGGCGGTCAGTGCACGTGCGCCAGCGATCGAGGCGCCGATGGCGACCTCCATCGAGACCTTTTCATTCACGCCCCACTCACAGTAGATCGAGTCCTTGAACTTCGCCACTTGCTCAAGAATCTCGGTACTCGGCGTTCCGGGATAGGCCGACGCCACAGCACAACCCGCCTTGCAGGCCGCCCATGCGACCGCCTCATTTGCTGACAACAAAACCTTACGGCTCATCGATTCATCCCTCTTTCTCTTTCTTCACAGGCTCCAGAAATCTGCATGCCGGCACCGGCAGGAACGCGGGGCGTCCGTCGCCGTCCCCGCACCTCCGGGTTCTCATGGTTCGTGATTGTCCCACGCCCCACGCCCCCCGTCAATGAAGAACCCCAATAAAACCGGAGTTTTACTGGGGTAAAAACTGGGGCGAAAAACGGGACTCGAACCCGCGACCCGCAGATCCACAATCTGCTGCTCTAACCAACTGAGCTATTTTCGCCATGAAAGATGTGGGTAAAGTATCAGACGTTCGCGCGATATGCAAGCCGGAACCTGCAAGCCCGAACAACATCCGGTTTGCCAAGGTCGGCGGTATCCCGTATACTGGCGCGACTTTTCAACGTTCATGTCTTTTTTTGGAGAGAGCGACCATGGCTTACGACAAGATCACGCTGCCTGACTTCGGCGAAAAAATCACTTTGGCTAACGATGGCACCCTGCAGGTTCCAGATTGCCCGATCATCCCCTTCATCGAAGGCGACGGCACCGGCCCCGATATCACGCGCGCCGCAATGATCGCTTGGAACGCCGCCGTGGCCGCTGCGTATGGCGACAGCCGCAAGATCGCTTGGATGGAGGTCTACGCCGGCGAGAAAGCCAATGACGTCTACGGTCCCAACACTTGGCTACCCGCCGAGACGCTGACGGCCTGCCGTGATTATCTGGTCTCGATCAAAGGTCCGCTGACCACACCGGTCGGCGGTGGCATCCGCTCGCTCAACGTAGCCCTGCGTCAGGAACTCGACCTGTACGTCTGCCTGCGCCCGGTGCGCTGGTTCCAGGGCGTGCCCTCGCCAGTGAAGCGCCCCGAACTGACCGATATGGTGATCTTCCGCGAAAACACCGAAGACATTTACGCCGGCATCGAGTGGATGGCCCAGACCGATGAAGCCCGCAAAGTCATCGCCTTCCTGCAGGATGAGATGGGCGTAAAGAAGATCCGCTTCCCCGAATCGTCATCGATCGGCATCAAGCCGGTGTCGCTCGAAGGCACCCGGCGTCTGGTCAAAGCCGCGATCGACTACGCCATCGCCAACGACCGCGCCTCAGTGACCCTGGTCCACAAGGGCAACATCATGAAGTTCACCGAGGGAAGTTTCCGCGACTGGGGCTACCAACTCGCCCGCGAAACCTACGGTGCCAAACTTATCGGCGACGGCCCCTGGTGTTCATTCAAGAATCCCAAGACCGGTCGTGAGATCATTGTGAAAGACTGCATCGCCGACGCTTTCTTGCAACAGATCCTCACCCGCCCCGCAGAATACGATGTGATCGCCACGCTCAATCTCAACGGCGACTACATCTCGGACGCCCTCGCGGCCTGCGTCGGTGGCATCGGCATCGCCCCCGGCGGCAACATCAACTACACCACCGGCGTGGCGGTCTTTGAAGCGACCCACGGCACGGCTCCCAAATACGCCAATCTCGACAAGGTCAACCCCGGCTCGCTCACCCTCTCCGGCGAGATGATGCTGCGTTACATGGGCTGGACCGAAGCCGCCGACAAGTTGATCGCGGCGATGAACACCGTGATCTCGGCCAAAACCGTAACCTACGATTTCGCACGCCTGATGGAGGGCGCCACCGAAATTTCATGCAGCGCGTTTGGCAAGGCCCTTGCCGCCGCAATGAACTAAGCGGAATAGGCCGACGGAGAAAAGGAAGTCAAAACTCCCAACCCCCAATTCCCAACTCCTAAATCCTAAATCCTAAATCCTAACTCCTAACTCCTAACTGCTCTGTCGCCATGATCATACGCACGACCTCATATCCTCGCGCAGCGCTCATCGGGAATCCTTCCGATGGTTATTTCGGAAAGACCATTGCCTTTACCTTTTCGAATTTTTCCGCGCGCGTCACGCTCTATGAGTCGCCTGATCTGGAGATCGTGCCCTGCCGTCGCGACGGATCGGTCTTCGCCAGTATCCAGTCGCTGTACGACGACGTGCGGCTCTTCGGCTACTACGGCGGTATCCGTCTGCTCAAGTCGGCCATCAAGTGCTTCTACGGCTATTGCCAGGAACATGAGATTGAGTTGCACGACAACAACTTCACCATCCGCTACGACACCAACATCCCCAACCTCGTCGGACTGGCCGGCTCCAGTGCCATCATCACGGCGACCATGCGCGCCCTGCTGGCCTTCTACGGAGTCACCATCCCCAAGCCTCAACTCGCCAACCTGATCCGCGCCGTCGAGACCCGCGAACTGGGCATCGCCGCCGGTCTGCAAGACCGCGTGGCGCAGGTCTATCAAGGCGTCGTCTTCATGGACTTCGATAAGACGCTGCTCGAGACCCAGGGCTTTGGCCGCTATGAGCCGCTGCAAATTTCCAACCTGCCGCCGCTCTATATCGCCTACCGCACCGACCTCTCGGAAGGCTCGGAAGTCTTCCACAACAACATCCGCGACCGTTTTAACCGCGGCGAGAAGGAGGTCGTGGACGCCATGAACTTCTGGGCCGACATCACCGTGCAGGCGCGTACCGCGCTGGCGGAGGGCGACTGGCCCACCCTTGCCGCGTTGATGGACGCCAACTTCGACCGCCGCCGCCAGATCTTCAAGCTCAGCGAGGGCAATCTGCGCATGGTCGAAACCGCGCGCGAGGTAGGTGCCTCCGCCAAGTTCACCGGCTCCGGTGGTGCCATCATCGGCACTTACACCGACGATGCCATGTACGAGCGGCTGGCCAAGGCTTTCGCGCCCCAAAACATCCGCGTCCTCAAACCTGTCATCGTCTGATTGAAAATTGAGAGTTGAGTTTTCCCATGGTTACCAAAGCTGTTATTCCCGCCGCCGGTTTCGGTACGCGCTTCCTGCCCGCCACCAAAGCGGCACCCAAGGAGATGCTGCCGATCGTCGATACACCGGTCATCCAGTACGTGGTCGAAGAGGCCGTGGCCTCCGGCATCACCGATATCCTGATGGTGATCGGCAGAGGCAAGCGCACCTTGGAGGAGCACTTCGACCGTAACTTCGAGTTGGAACTGGAACTGGAGGCCAAAGGTAAACTCAAGGAACTGGCCAGCATCCGCGCCATCTCCGAACTGGCCCACATCCACTTCGTCTGGCAACGCAAGATGCTCGGCCTCGGCGACGCCATCCGCTGCGCGCGTTACCATGTGGGTGACGAACCTTTCGCAGTCCTCCTCGGCGACACCCTGATGCAGAGTCTTGACGGCGTGCCGGCCACGCGCCAGCTCATCGACGTGCATGACCGTTTCGGCGGTTGCGTCGTCGCGCTCGAAGAAGTGCCGCCCGAGCGTGTCAGCCGCTACGGGATCATCGCCGGCGATGCACTCGACGACCGCACCTACCGCATCCGCGACATGATCGAAAAACCCGCTCCTGCCGAAGCCCCCTCGAACCTCGCCGTCGCCAGCCGCTATATCCTCACGCCCGACATCTTCGATTACATCGACGCCGTCCCGCCTGGAAAGAACGGCGAGATCCAGATCACCGATGCATTGCGCGCGCGCGTGGCCGACGGACACCCCATGCACGGCTGTCGCGTACAGGCGCGCCGTCACGATGCCGGCAACACCCTCGATTTCATTAAAACCAACATCCTCTACGCGCTCCAAGACGCCGAGATCGCCCCCGCCCTCTCCGACTTTATTATCGCGAAGGCCGACGAACTGCGCGCCAAGCGGAGCTGACCCTACTTTGTCACTCGTCAGCAAGACGTTCAGGAGATTTCCGACATGAGCGAGCAACCAACCTCCATACGCCAGTGGCGCTGTGTCCCGTGCGGTTACATCCATACCGGAAATGAACCGCCGGATCGCTGTCCCGTTTGCGGTGCCGGACCGGGAGACTTCAAGCCCTACGCGGCACCGGGCACAGAAGCCGCGTCGGGCCTCGCACAGACGCGCTGGCGCTGCCTGCTCTGCAACTACGTCCACGAAGGGCCGGAACCGCCAGACCCCTGCCCCGTTTGCGGTGCAGAACCCGAGTGCTTCAAGAAAGTCGAAACCGAAGCCGCACCGGTCGCGTCAACCGCGTCAGCCGCAACCACCGCGCGCCTCGTGATCGTTGGTGGCGGCATCGCCGGCCTCGCCGCCGCCGAAGCTGCACGCGCCGCGTCGCCCTCCACCGAGATCACGCTGGTCTCATCCGAAAAGGGATTGCCCTACTACCGCCTCAGCCTCACCCGCTACCTAGCCGGTGAAATCACGCGCGATGCGCTGCCCATCCATCCCGAAGCGTGGTACGCCGAACAACGCATCCGCCTGCTGCGCAGTGCGCAGGTCACGCAACTCGACACCACCGCGCGCACGGCGTCGCTCGCCGACGGCACCACGCTGCCGTACGACCGCCTGATGCTCACCGCAGGCGCATCCCCCAACATGCCGCCGCTACCCGGCATCGAACTTGACGGCGTCTTCAGCCTGCGCACGGTCACCGACGCGGACGCATTGCTCGCTCGCCTCACGCCCGGCACGCCCTGCATCTGCATCGGCGGTGGCGTATTGGGTATCGAGACCGCCGCCGCGTTGGCGCGGTGCGGCGCGGCCGTCACCCTCCTCGAACGCAGCGACTGGCTCATGCAGCGCCAGCTCAACGCCGCCGCAGCGGCACACCTGGAGCGCCACCTGAGCGGAATCGGCATCACGATCCTCAAGCAGGCGCAAACCCAGTCCCTTGAAGGCGAGAAAGCGCTCGAAGCTGTGCAACTGCTTGATGGCCACCGTCTGCCCGCACGCCTCGCAGTGATTACCATCGGTGTGCGTCCGAACATCGCGCTAGCGCATCAGGCCGGAATCAAGGTCAACACCGGCATCGTCGTTGATAACGCGCTCGCCACCTCGGTCGACGGCGTGTATGCCGCCGGTGACGTGGCTGAGTTCGACGGCCAGCTTTACGGACTGTGGACCGCTGCGCAGATGCAAGGCACGATCGCCGGACGCAATGCCGTCGGCGGCAACGCGCGCTTCGACGGTCTGCCCCGCAGCAGCACCATCAAGGCCGTCGGCCTTGATCTCACCAGTATCGGCCGCTTCCAGCCGGAAGACGGCAGCGAACTGTTTTTGGAAGAGGATCTGCCCGACCGCTACCGTGCCTTCGTCTTCCGCGACAACCGCATGGTCGGCGCACTGCTTGTCGGCCATGCCGACCTTGCCACGCCCGCGCAGCGCGCGATCGAAGAGCGGCTCGACTTCACGTCGCTGCTGGCCTCCGCCCCGACCTGCGCCGCCATCGCGGAAAAAGTAATAGGTAAGTAAGAAGTAATAGGTAAGAGGTGAGAGCAATTTTAGGAATTTTTTCCGGCTGTTCAGGAAACTCCTAAATCCTAAATGTTAACTCCTAACTCCACGCGCCGCGCACGCGCGGTCGCGCGGTAGCGGTTCATCCGGGCGCACGCCGTATTTCCGCTGTCGCGCCCGGCCCGCCGGGCAGCCGCCGCCGGTCAACGCCATCTCCAGCTTCTGCAACAGCTTGGCCAGCCGGTTGCCCCGCCGCGCCCGCGTACACACCGGGCAACGCGACTCACAAAACTCCGCATCCATCCATGCCATCACCGTTCCCTCCAGAACACGTTCTCACCAAGTTTTTTTACATAACAGGATTGTTGTGCCGCGCGCTCACTTGAACACCTGCCCGTCCTGCTCCAGCCGGGCGGCGAGCTTCTCGTAGTCCACGCTCTGCACGTCCGCGCCGTCCGCCACCGCGATCGCCGTAACACACCCGGCAATTTCACGCAGTGTTTTCCCCGCGTCCGGCTTTTCGTATCGAACTGTCCTCATCATCATCCAGGCCTCTCTTTTTCTTGCGGTGCGTCCGTGCCCCTCCCCCATATGGATGAGCCCAAGACACGCCAGTTTCCACGATCAACGCCCATTGTACCAAGAATTTGTGATTTGTGATTTGTGATTCAGGAGCCGCAAGTCGCGGGTCGAACGTCGCGGGGCAACCGCTTTGGTTTCAGATTTTATGCTGGTGCCCTTCGACTGGCAGGCATGCAAAGCCTTTTTTATCCGCGAAGCGCGTGCCATCATCCTCGCGTAGCAGTAGTTTGTTTTATTGATCTTATCGGCCCGACAAGGGCAACCTCTGTGCCTCTGCGCCTAAAAAAATTTCAACTTTCTTTGGTTTCAAGGTTTCATCCAAATCGGGATCGGGATCGCTATCGGGATCGATTGTTTAAGATCACCGTCCCGTCAAAATCCTGATTGACTTTGAATCGTCTAAATACCTGTCCCTTTGTTGCACAAGACCGGTACCGGGCTGTGTGGCACGGGCATCTTGCCCGTGATGGCGGCGTAAAA
>DUPH01000267.1 GCA_012838435.1 Lentisphaerota bacterium
GTTGAGCGTGTGCGGCGTCGAAAAGAAAATGATCGGGCATAGCTGGGATCTACTGGGCGTGAGCCCGGCCGATGTGGCGCGGAATCTTGACGCCTGGGAGCAGGTGCCGCTTGACGGTATCTCGCTGGCGCTGCGAAAAAAACTGCCGGACGGCACGTCGATCAGCTTCGGCACGATCATGACCGATCCGCCGTGGCAGCGGGAGTGGTTCACGGAAGAACTCGCGTCGTTGCGTCAATGCTCGTCGCGTAATCTGAAGCACAACTTCATCACCACGTTCTGGGCACCGCGCAAGCGGTTGGCGTGGAGTGATGATGAGGCGTGGGAGCGTTTCGCCCGCAGTATCGGGGTCGTGGCGTGGCTGGCTAAAGAGAGCGGGTCGAAAGGCATCCTGATTGACCCGGAAGACTATCCCGAAACGCGCCAGTATTTTCTGGCGTCCAGCGACGCGCCCTTTGCGGAGACCGCCGCGCTGGCACGTCGGCGCGGGGCGCAGATCATGCGGAGCATTGCGGCTGAATATCCCGATGTCACCTTGCTGTCATTCTGGATGCTGAGCCTGCACCCGAGCTACTTCACAGACAGCAATCCGCGCGCGGCTGTTGCCACAGTCGGCGACCTGTGGCCCGCCTTTCTCAACGGCATGCTGGATGAGTTGCCGCCCGGTGCCCGCATGATCGACGGCGACGAGCACGGTTACCGTTATCAGGCGGCGCGCAATGATTTCTATCTCGCCGCTTGGCGCACGCAGAACAAGGCGCTGGCGCTGGTGGAGCCGACGAACCGCATCAAGTACCAGACGCAGGTGTTGGCCGGTTTCGGGCTCTACCTTGACATGTACACGAATCCGACCAACTCGCCTTGGTATTTCGGCGAGGTGGACGGCTCGCGCCTCAACCACATGCGTCTCAATGTTTCCCAAGCACTGGATGCGGCGCAGGAGTACATCTGGATCTACGGCGAAAAGATGGACTGGATCACTTGGAAGGGAACGTCGCGAGAGAAGAACCCCACTTGGGAAATGAAATTGCCCGGCTTTCTCGAAACGCTGGCGCGCATTCGCGATCCGTACCGCTGGGCGGATCAGTGGGTCGCGCGGCGGCGTCGGGCCGGGACGTTGATCAACGGCGTCAAGAACAGCGCCTGCACGTTGGACAAAGCCGGTGCCGGAGAGGCCTTCCGCAAGGGCGTGCTGCCGACCGGGTGGTGGAGTTGGCAGGAGGAGAAAAAACGCGCCGGTGTTTTCGGCACCGACACGCAGAAAGGCCGGGGCGACACATGGTCGCTGTGCGCCATCGGTGTCGAACAAGGTTGTTTCGGCACCTCGATTCCAGCCACGCCCGGTAGCGAGTTTATTGTGGAGGCGTACGCGCAGGGCGCGGCGGCGCGTACACTCACAGTCTACTGGAAACGCGCTGGCGCGTGGGATTGGTCATTGCCCGGCTTATCGTTCCGCTTCGATGCGGTGGGGACGGATGGCTGGCGGCGCGCCTTCGGTTTGGTGCAGGTGCCGCAGGGCGCGGACGAGTTGGTCATGATGTTAAATGTTCGGCAGGCGGCGGACGAACGTGCATGGTTTGATGCCGCCGGGATTTATCCGCTGAGTAAGTGAGAAACACGCAGATACGGAGGAAAAGATGAAAGCTGTTCGATATGCTATGATTGGGTTTGGCGGGATCGCGGAGAACCGGATCGCGAAAGAGGGGTTCGCTTGTGACGCCGCGCGTTTCAAGCCGCTGAAGCAGGCGGTTTTGATCGGCGCGACGGATGTCAACACGAAGCGGCGGCGCGCCGCGCAGGCGCTGGGCCTGACGTGGTACCGCGACACCGAGGCGGTGTTGCGCGACCAGACGATAGACGCAGTATTTGTGGCGACCAACAACCGGACGCACGCGGAGATTGCGCGGCAGGCGCTCGAAGCCGGCAAAGCGGTGATCGTGGAGAAGCCGCTGGCGTCCACAGCGCGCGACGCCCGCAGCTTGGTTGCGCTGGCCAAGAAAAAGGGGCTCAGTCTATCGGTCGACCACATGATGGTTCACAACGTCCTTAATCGCCACGCACGCAAATGGATTGAAGAGGGCGCACTGGGCGCGGTCAACGATGCCTGCTTCCACATGCAGTTCGCCTACGGCTACGACCCTGCCGATGCCGCGAGTTGGCGTTGCTCCGACCGTGCCGAAATGGGCGGCCCGATCGGTGATGTCGCGAGCCACTGCTTCTACATGGCCGAGTATCTGCTGGACAGCCGCATCATCGCCGTGCGCGCCGTCTACTATCCCAAGCGTATGGCCATCGCGGTTGAAGATGGCGCGCTGATTCAGTGCGACCTCGCGAACGGCATCACCTGCTCGGCGCTCGTTTCATTCTGCGATCTGCGCGGTGGTCTCGGCGGGACGCTCTCGAATCTCGGCTACGAAGTGTATGGCGACAAGGCCGTGGTGCGCGGATACGGCACACTCTTCCAACTCTCCGGTCACGCGGGCGAACCGTTCAAGATGCGGTTGGAACTGGACACCTTCGATCGCCAGCAGCGTGTGACGATCAAGCGTCCTGAGAACATCTATCAGGGAGTGATCCGCGAGCATGCCGACTCCGTGCTGAGCGGCCAGCCGCTGACCGGTTACGACGGTTATCGCAATGTGAAACTCTGCGAGGCCGCGCATAGCTCGGCACGCCGGGGCGGGCGTACGGTCGCGGTGAAGGATTAAGGATCAATGGACGTCGGGTTTGCTAAAACGATCATCACGCCGCCGCGCGGCTTGCCGCTGGCGGGGTACTTCAATCCGCGGCCCAACACCGGCGTGCTGGATGACCTCCATGTGCGCTGCGTGCTCTTTCGCGAGGGGCGCACCGTAGGTGGATTTGTCTCCTTCGATGTCTGCATGCTCAGCGGCGAGTTCGTCGCTGAGCTGCAGGCGCGTCTCGCGTCCGCTGGCTTTCGGCATGGACGCGGTCTGATCTTCAGCGCCACGCACACGCACACCGCGCCGTACATGACAACGCTCTTCGGCACGTCGCCTGATTCCGCCTACTTGCAGCAGGTTGCCGACAAGACGGTCGAGATGGTTCTGACCGCCGAACAGAACCTTGCGCCCGCTGTCCTGCGTCTGGGCAGCGTGCGTGACAACCCGTTCGCCTTCAACCGGCGCTACTGGATGAAGGGCGGCGGCGTGACCACCAATCCCGGCGTCAAAAATCCTAACATCGTCAAACCGGAAGGGCCGGTGGATCGCGAGATCGGCGTGCTGGCGGTCGAGCAGGAGGGACGGGTGACGGCGTTGCTGGCCAACATCGTCAACCACACCGACACGGTGGGCGCCAGTCTGGTTTCGGCGGACTGGCCGGGACGCATGGAGCGCGCGGTGCAGAACGCACTGGGCTACGATCCGCTGGTGATGACGCTGATCGGCTGTGCGGGCAACGTGAACCACATCGATGTCAACGCCGACACGCCGCAAGGATACGCGTACGAAAAAGTCTGCGAGTTGGGGCGCGGCTACGCCGAGCGCGTGGTATCGCTGCTGGGACGGCTCAAGCCGTTGCCGTCTGGCGCATTCCGCCGTGCGTCGCGCACGATTACGATCCCGTATCGCGCGCTGTCGGACGCGAGCTGCGATGCGGCACGCGCGGTGTTGGCGCGTGTACGTTCCGCCGGTGCGGGCGGCGGCGACTTGACGAGCGAAGGACTCGCTTCGGGCGAGGGGGCGGTTGCGCGCTTCTTTGCTGAGCAGACGCTGGCCTATCGCGCACACTGCTCAGGGCGACGGCGTCTCTTCCAACTAGTGACCCTGGCGTTCGGCGACCGTTTCGCGGTCACTTCGCTGCCGGGCGAACCCTTTACAGAAGTGGGGCTGGCCATCAAACGACGTTCGCCATTCAGGACCACCTGGCCTGTGGCGTTGGCGATGGGGGCATGCGGGTATGTGCCGCTGTCCGCATGCTTCGTGCGCGGCGGGTACGAGACCCTGCCGGTCGTGGGCGGCGCGCCCCGCGAAGATACGGCAGACCGTCTGATCGAAGCCACGCTCGCCAACCTTGCGCGGCTTAAGCCGCGCTAAAGCGACGGATGGGTTTCGAGGTTTCAGGGTTTCGGGGTTCCAAGGTTTCAAGATTCCATCGCTATCGGGATCGCCTCTGGTGGACGATTGACGGCACGGGTTTTTTCTCACCACAGAGGCACGGAGTTTTTGGGGCATGGCTCGGGGTTTTGGAACCGCCAAGGCACCAAGAACGCCAAGGTGAGAGCCCCTGATTTTCATGAAGTTTCATGTGTTTCATGGTTCGGTTTTTTATCCAGGCGCTGCTCGGGTTGGAACCGCGAATAACGCGAATGACGCGAATAGGCTTTTGGAATTTGTGATTTGTGATTCAGGAGCCGCAAGTCGCAAGTCGCGGGTCGCGAGTCAACCTCTCTTATTGCGGCCACGTAGTGGCTCGCAATCGTGAGGCGACGCGAAGGCTGGAGGGCGAGTGTCCTCACGAGCCGCCTTCCGCTACGCGGAAGGGACGAGCGTCTGCTCGTCCGGGCGGCGTTCCACGCCGCCGCTTTTGAACGCCGAAGGTCAAACGAAGAAAGAAGAAGTGAAAGAACTCCTAAAAACAAATGCCCATCTCAAAGTGCTGCTGTTTGCCGTTGGGCTGCTGACCGTCGTGTCCAGTCGTGCGGGTGAGGACGGTATCATCGAAATCCGGAAGAATCCCCAGCCGCAGACGTCTGATGTGGTTGTGCTCTCCGGCCCCGTCATCATCACAAACCTTTTTGGCGACATCCGCAACCGCAACATCGGCGCACATAACATAAGAGTTGTTTGTCCCGGCTACTGTCAGAGGGAAGAAGCCCTCATGCGCGCGCTGCGCTGGCTCAAAAAGAACCAGCAGCCCGACGGTTCCTGGCCGCAGCAGAAAATCGCCATGACCGGTCTCGCAATCCTGACCTTCCTAGCCCACGGCGAACCCCCCAGAGATTCTCGGGAGTTCGGCGCGACCGTGCAGAAGGCGCTGGAATTCCTGCTCAAGAACCAGCGCGCGGACGGTAAGTTCAACGGCATGGACGATGGAGAATATGCCCACCCGATTGCCACCTACGCATTGTGCGAAGCCTATGGCATGACCCTCAACCCGGATGTCAAGGCCGCCGCTGAAAAAGCGCTCGTGCCAATCATCAAGGGACAGCATCCCACGGGTGGCTGGACGTATAAGATGCATCCCGGTCCGGAGGCCAATGGTGGGTTCCGTGACGACACCTCGTTCATGGGTTGGTGCGTTCAGGCGTTGAAGGCCGCCCATCTCGCTAAGATCCAAGTCAATGGCCTTGAGAGAGCCATGAAGCTCGCCGTCAAGGGTTTCAAGGCGAATGCTCATCCCTCTGGCGGCTTCGGCTACATCGGCCCCGGCACCGGCGGTCTCACCAGCGTCGGCTGTCTCTGCATGCAGCTTCTGGGCGCGTCGAACGAGAACGAGGTGAAGAAGGCGCTTGATGTCATCGATACTTGGGTACCCACCTTCTCAAGCTACGCGTCGGTTCCCGAAGAGGAGCGCAGATTCTACATGATGGCATCGCCGCAGTACTATTTCTACTACGCCACTCAGTGCAAGTTTCACCAAGGCGGCAGGCATTGGGATAACTGGAACAAGGCCATGAAGCCGCGCTACGTCAAGGCGCAACTCGTCGAAGAGAACGCCATCAAGGACGCCAAAGGCATCGACCGCGACATCGGCTGGTGGGAGAATGCCGACGCCCACTCCGACCGTCCGGTAATGGATACCTGTCTGGCCGCCCTCCAACTCATGGTCTACTACCGCTACCTCCCGACCACCCGCAAGGAAGCCGTGATGGTCGGAGGTGAGGCCGTAACGCCCCCGTTCGACACCGACGACATCCCGATTGATACCGGGAGTTTGTAGTGCATTAATGCGCTTGTTTAATCGGTATCGGGATCGCTACGAAATCGCCTTTTGGATCTGATTGACATTGTGGACGTCGTGGACGATTCACTCGATTCACTTGCCACACCTTCCGCGCGCGGCGCGGAGCCCCGCGACCAAACTCATGCACTAATGAACTAACGCACTAACGAACTGCAAAAAAATCCTGAAAAATTTTCATTTTCCCCGTTGACTCCCTTGGCGGGGCTGTGGTAATGTGTGCGGCTCTTTCCGGGGCACCAGGCGGCGCGCGCCGCCCGGGGCGCCGGGGGGGCGGCGGAGGGGGTTGCGGTTTTTCCGCGATTTTTTCCGCCGGGGGGTTGACAGGGCTCCGGCTTTTTTGCTAAAGTCCCAACCCGCGCTTGCA
>DUPH01000268.1 GCA_012838435.1 Lentisphaerota bacterium
GTTGGTGACCGACGCGAAATCGAACGTGTCGTCCCGCGTGGTGGCCATGGCGATTCTGCGGCCTCGTGTGTCGTAGGCATACGCCACCGGATAGGTCGCGCCCCATTGCGCGGTGACATTGCCCGCACGGTCGTACGCGGTGGAGACCGCATTGCCGAGCACGTCGGTCTGGGAGACGGCGCGGCCCTGGCTGTCGTAGCCGGTCGCGGTGACAGCCGTCAGGGTCCCGTATGTGGTTTCATTGGTCACGGCGCTACCAAGGGTATCGTAAACGACGGCGGTTGTCGAGACCGTCCCGGCGGCGTTCGTGACGGTGCGGGAGACGGCGCGCCTTTAACACATAGACCAGATTTCAGTGTCTCTTGACAATCAATCTCGGCGAGCACCATATTGTGAATCTTGTCCGGTGCGAGAACGTACACTTTGCCCGTCGGTTTGTCGTCGTGTACGAAAATATGGTTAGGTGGGTATGCAGTATATAAGCCGACCACAAGCCCCAGTCCAGAGCGTTTTTTGCCCGTTGCATCCGAGTAACAAAGGGCTTTCAGATGCTCTGGGAATGGGTATACAAGCAACTGTTTGTCCTTTTTCACTATGCGGCACTCGTATATTGTCCGAAATAATTCCAGTAACTCTCCCATTTTGATGAATTTTATATTCAGTTCGTCGCGGGGATACAGAACGCTCCATGTCGGTTCCGGTACCGATAATGAGCGCTTCAACCGCATCTGGACATCGACAACCCATTTGGCAAGGACTAAATCGTTTGTCATATCGGAGGAAATCTCAATTCCCGGCAATACCGGAACGAGCATTATTTTCTCCGTCAATCCCTCGGCGTGGATTAAATCGTTCAGATGTGCAATCCAGACAATCATTCCACCCTTGGGCAACGAAACAGCCTGTAGCATCCGACCCTCGAAGGATCTCTCAGGGGATGCTCCAGCCGTCAGAAACATGCCGCACACAACTGCGATCAGAACCAGCTTCATTTGCATCCCTCCTCGAGTAGCTTCTCAATGTCAGCAAGCTTTTTTTCCAAAACCGGCACATAAGAACTATAGGCAGCGCATTCACTCTCCGCTTGGCTACGAATATTAGGTGCTGTCGCTTTGGAGTAATCAGAACAGTCCACGCCAGCGGAACAGGTGGTTCTCATGTAAGCAGCCGCACCACTGATCGCCCTCGCGACAGACAGTGCCTTTTGGTAATCACAACAGCACCAATGCTCAACTGTGGCCAACTTCCCTTTCGCCCAAGTAAATGCCTTCTCCATGCACTGGACATGCTTCCATTCATGGCCTCGATAGGATGTGCCGACCCCTGGGATGTTTTCATCTGGATCGGTGTCGGGGTCGAAGCGTACTGTCGCTTCACATTTGGAGCCGGAGTATGAAATCCGGAACTTGTTTTTATCATTTTTTGATTGAGCAAGATGGCAGGTTTCGATTTTTAACCCTTCGAGAAGGGTCATCCCGCCCAAATCGGTCTGTCCGCCGCCTCCCGGTAGTTTTGATTTAACATAGGAAACCTTACATTTTCCGCATTCTGTCGGCCACTCGGATGCGTCAAACAAGCCCCAAGGATCTTTTTTGTTTATCGAATTGTTTTTCACAAATCCGTACAGATTCCGACCACCACGCTCCCCAATCGGATCGCGGCTCATCCATCGCCCGAGACCGGGCGCGTATGGCCGGAGCTGGTACATCACTAGGCTGGTCTCGGCATCGAACGGCTTGGTGCTGAAGCGATGCGTGAAGGTGTGGGCGAGGTCGCCGGATTGGATGACTATCTCGCCGAAGGGCGAGTATTCGTAATGGGCGCGGATGTTACCCGCCGCGTCCACATAGTCCGTGACGTTGCCGTTCGCATCATAAGAAGGGTAATAGGTTGTTAGACTGTTAGGCTGAGCAAGATCAGCGGTAGTAACAGCGAGAAGCCCGCCGACGCCGCCCGCGCCCTGCAGGGTGCCGGACAGGTCGAGACCCATGTGTAGTAGGTAACGTTGGTGGAAGGCGCGACCTCGTCTATCACGATCTCCGCCGCGATGTTGTACCCGTCCCACACGTAGCGGCGGGTCTCGATGGCGTCCCATGTGCCCGGCTGCAAGGGGTTGAACGGATAGTCTGCGCCTCTGCCTGAAAGTCGTTCGGTAATCTTCGCGATCCGAAGGTTGCGGTGATTGTACTGATACTTGAGCCTGACCGCGCCATTGGTGGCAAAGCCGGCGGGTTGGGAACCGGTCAGCCGGTTTTCCGCGTCCCATGTGTGATACCACTCTCCGAGGTACGTCATGTTGCCGTCAGCATCATACGCCACGGCAATGGGAGGCGTGACGGCGGTGTACTGGTTAAGGCGGTTAGCAGTGTAGCTGTTGGTGACGGCGTTGAACGCTGACCAAACGCGGTTGCCTATGGCATCGTACGCATAACCGTAGCTGTTCGTGCCGATGACCGCACTGATGACTTCAGAACGCGCGTTGTAACCGAAGCTGTCGGCGTTGCGCGAGACGCGCCGTCCGGCGGCGTCGTTGGCGTAGTCGTAGGCAGAGATCAAGACAGGATTA
>DUPH01000269.1 GCA_012838435.1 Lentisphaerota bacterium
TGGAAGACGATGCTGATGCCGGCGCGGAGGAAGAGGAAGAAGAGGAGTAATCCTCCTAGATGTGTACGGCCTCCCACCGGGATGGAGCACGTCGAACGCCCAACGCCGAACTCAGAACTCAGAATGCAGAAGCATTAAAATGTCACCAGCAGCCCGTTCGCGACTTTACGCGCGGTCTCTTCGCCGGCGAAGTGCTGCACCAACACCAGTGCAAAGAGCATGGCTGTGCCCGGCCCTTGGCTGGTGATGATGTGGCCGTCGGCAATCACCGGCGCTTCGTCATACGCCTTGCCCAGAGCTTCCGCGCAGGCGGGATAACACGTGGCGCGCCGTCCTTTGAGCACGCCGGCCTGCGCCAGCACTGTGGGAGCGGCGCAGATGGCGGCCACAAATTTATCGGACTCAGCAAACGCCCGGAGCGTCGCAAGCACCCGCTGGTCGGCCGCCAGATTTTCGGTGCCCAGTCCGCCGCCCGGCAGCACGATGGCACCGAAGGAGTCGATCTCCAGTTCGTCCCACACGGTATCGGCCAGCAGCACCACATCGCGTGATCCCGCGACCGACCGATCATTGCCCAATGCGGCTGACACCACCTCAATCCCGCCGCGCCGCAAAACGTCGATCACTGTGACTGCCTCAATCTCCTCGACACCATCCGCCAAAGGAACCAAAACACGCATCTTGTACCTCCTTGATTACACTCAAAATACTATGCCCGCCATCATAGCGTATCCAAAGAGTCGGCGCAAGACCGCGAAAAACCGGATTCGGGGTTGACCCCTTTTGCGTCTCCCTTCATAATGGACCCAATCTAGTAAGAATTTTTTATTGGAGGGTACACATGCGACGTCGTGAGTTTTTGAAGGTAACCGCAGGCAGTGCGGCCTTTCCGCTGTTTTCGATCGGAGAGCCGGCTGCCGCAAAGAAGAAGATCCGGTTGGGACTTATCGGGTGCGGCGGCCGTATGGGGCTCGGCATACATTACGGTATTTTGAACAACATGTGCGGTCCGGACGAGGAGATCGTCTGCATGGCCGAGCCTGATCCGAACCGGTGGGACAGGGTTCGCGCCGTGGTGAAGCACCATCAGCCGACGACGGACACCTCAAAAATCCGGGCCTTTTATGATTACCACGAGATGCTGGACAAGATGGGGAACGAGATCGACGCTGTCGCGATCGCGACGCCCAATCACCATCACGCCATCCCCGCCCTCCTCGCGATGGCGAAGGGCCTGCACGTCTTCGTCGAAAAGCCGATGGCGCTGACGATTGAAGAAGTACGCCTCATGCACGCGGCGCAGAAAAAATCCGGTGTCGCGACGCAGGTCGGCAACCATGGTCACAGCGATGAGGGCATGCGCCGCCTCGTGGAATATATCCAGAGCGGCGCGATCGGTCAGGTCCGTGAGGTGTGGGCCTTCAATGACCGCCTGAATGCGATGATGTACAATCCGCCGAAGGCCGATCCGCCGAAGGGCATGGATTGGGACGCATGGTGCGGGCCCGCGCCGATGCGCGATTATTACGCGCCGACCGAGGATCACAACGGCATCCATCCGCGTGACTGGCATGCATGGATCGGCTACGGCAACGGCGCGATCGGCAACATGGGAACGCACATCCTTGATCCCGTCTTCTGGGCGCTGCGCCTTGGCGAGGTACATCCTACAAGCGTGGAGGCCACCGATCTCAAGTGGGGCGCGGAAGGGAGTTGGACGTGGCGCAACACGCTCCACTGGCAATTCCCCGCGCGCAAGGGCATGGACCCGCTGACGCTGCATTGGTATGACGGCGTCAAAGATGGCATCCCGTACAAAAAGACGCATGTGAA
>DUPH01000270.1 GCA_012838435.1 Lentisphaerota bacterium
ACCGCTGCGCCTCTTCGTCAGAAAATCCTGCAAAATCCCTTGCGTGCAGGCGTGGCACGGGCATCCTGCCCGTGTTTCATGGGCGGGACGCCCATGTCACGAGGGGGTTTTGCAAGAGCCTCAGTTAGGAATTAGGAGTTAGGATTTAGGAGGTGTGGCCGATGTTTTTTCGGGATGCGGATGATGCAGAAAATCGCGGAGACGCCGGAAATCGTCACTGTCCAAAGGACGGTCACTCAGGCCGAGCACAGGCCAGAGACAACCGCGCACCAGCCAGATTAGAAAACCGAACGAAGCAAGCGGGAAGACGACGCCATTGAGCAGTTTGACGGCGGCAAGTGTACAGACCGCGACCGCTACGTCGGACATGGCGTCTTTGGCATATAGGCTCAACTCGGATACCTTGTCTCGCAGTGCGACCGCCTTTTCCTTGAGGTCATCGGTCGCATGGAAGCGATCCATTGAAAAGACTTTGCCGATCTTCTGGAACGAAGTGCTGACTGACTCGCGCATGGGCGCGGTGGTATGGCGCGTGAGATAGGCCGAGCCAGCGACGGTCAAGGGGATGATCAGCAGGAAGAGCAGGGCACAGAGCAAGAAAATCGCGCCGAGGCGATGGAGCATCTGGCGGAGCACCTGTTGGTTGGCGGCAAAGCAGGCGATCAAACTGTTGAGCAGAAAGGCGCCCAGCGCAAAAATCAGTAGCGGACCGGCGGTAGCGCTCGCGCCCGTCACGACGCACTTGGCGGTTACCAGATAGATCATGCTGGCAAGCAACAGGTCCCACGCGACCTCAATGTAGTCGAGCAACGGCTGTAGCGAGTCGCCAACTTCGATCGTCATACCGGCCTTGGCGAGGACCGCGCCAGCCTCGACGTTCAGGGTAGAGCCTTCCACGATGTCGGCGGCGGCTTTGGCGGCGCCGACCGGAAGCATAAGGTGGAAGGTGTCCATAATTGAGGCGTCGAGGAAATCGAGATTGCGTTGCGTCAGCGGTTCGATGATGCGGGCCGTCCAACCAGTCATGAGCCCTGAGATAACCAACAGCAGGAGCGTGGCGAGAATAAGCGGCGTTTGTAAGCGTTTGAAGATTGTCATGGGGATTCCTTGTGGCCGCTGTCTCAGCGCGGCCTTTTGACCGGATCAATGTTACGTGGCGTCATCCATTCGCGCAAAGCGACGATGTCCTTGCGGATGTTTTCGTTTTGCTCGGCAAGCTGTGATAACCGCGTGTCCAACGAGAGTATTGTGGTTTGGGCGCCGTCTTGCGTGTCGGGCAAGACGCCTAAGGTCGCATTGAGCGTGGCGACCAACTCTTCGATCACATTGAGGCGTTGCGTGAGATCATCAACAGCCAAAAGAAGCGCTTCCGGTGTGCCGCTATCGGCAACGCGGTTTTCGATGTGCGCAAAGGAACGGTCCAGATAGCGGGTGAGGTCGGCCAAGTATCCGGGAACCCCTGACAGCCGGGCTTGCGAAGAGGCGATCGCTTTTACTTCCTGCCGCGTGGCGGTCAGATCCGTTTGCAGGCGGGCGGTGTTGTCCGCAACTTGAGGGCGTGCCGCGATGGATTCTTCTAGCACGGTCATGCGGCGGCTTAGCGCCGCAAGCTGGCTCTGTATGGACTCCAGTTTTTTGGCGATGACATTTTGCGTGTCATCGACTGGAACGTCCGTATCGAGAGAGCGGCCGAACGCCGCACGGGTGCGGCGTCCCTCCTCCCGCACGTAAGAGCGGGTTGAGAAGACGGCAGCCCCTACGGTCAAGCAGATGACCAGCGTGCAAAGCATCGTTCTCATGCGTGTCCTCCTTAAAACTGTGTCCACGCTGCGGCCCGAACGCCAAAGCGGTGCGTCTATCGCGCCAGCATGACAATCTCACGCACTGCCTGTTCGCCGAGGTCGCCATATTCGCCGATCTTGACGCCGCGCCGCGCCAACCTCTCGGCGACAAGCGGAGCGGCCTCATCCGCATCCACGTTGTAGGCGCTCAAGCGCGTCGGTACACCAACCGACTGGAAAAAAGCCTCCATGCGGTCGATCGCCTGCGCGGCGCGGTCCTTATCCTCACCCTGCGTGATGCCCCAGACACGCTCGGCGCACTGCACGAGTCGCGGCAGTTTGCGCTCAAGCTGATGCCTGTGTACAGCGGGCATGATCACAGCCAGGGTGCGGCCGTGATCAATGCCGTACAGCGCGGTCAACTCGTGGCCGATCATGTGCGTGGCCCAGTCTTGCGCCGCAACACCGCAGCCGAGCCAACCGTTCAGGCCGACGGTGGCGCACCACATCAGATTGGCCCGCACCTCATAGTCATCGGGATTGGCTTTGACTTTGGGAGCTTCCTCGACCAGTGTGATGAGAACCGCCTCCGCCATGCGCTCGGTAAGCGGCGCACGTCCGATGCCGCACATGTACTGCTCCATCACATGGGCAAAGGTGTCGACAATGCCGTTCTGGGTCTGGCGTTCCGGCAACGAATAGGTCGTTTCCGGATCCAGGATCGAGAACTGCGGATAGACATGCGGCGAACCGAACGATAGCTTCTCACCGGTCGATTCGCGTGAGATGACCGCATTGGTGTTCATCTCTGATCCAGTGGCGGGGAGGGTCAGGACTGCCCCCAGCGGCATTGCGGCTTCAATCGGCGCGCGTCCTTCCATGATCTCCCACGGATCGCCCGCATCGTAGAGGGCGGCAATGGCGATGAACTTGGTAGCGTCCAATACCGAGCCGCCGCCAACCGCCAACAGGAAACCCACACCTTCGCTCTTCGCCAACTCCGCAGCCCGCATACAGGTCTCGTAACGCGGATTAGGCTCAATGCCGCCGAACTCAACCACCGTGCGATCTGCGAGCGCGGCGCGCACTTGATCGTACACGCCGTTTTTCTTGATCGAACCACCGCCGTACGTAAGCATGACGGTCAGGTCGGGCGGAATGAGGTCTTTGAGTTCGGCGATCATGCCTTTGCCGAACACGAGCTTTACCGGGTTGTAGCAGGTGAAAGAGGTCATGTGGGTTTCCTTTCGTATGCGGGTCAATCAGACCGAGAACTTGGAGCGGTAACCACCCTCGCGCACCAGCCAGGCGGCATTGCCGGTACCGTTGGCAAAGGTGTTCTTGCGCGGATCCCAGTCGAAGCTAGCGTCACGGACATACGACATGTTGCAGAGATGGCAGAGGATGGCCGCGCGGCCGCCGACATCCTCGTTGGAGCAGGCCGGTTGACGCGACTTTGCACAAGCCACGAAATCGGCCGGATGTCCGCCCTTGGTTTTGTAGAGCTTGGTCTTGTACGTGCTGTCTGTGAGAAACGCCTTGCGCGCCTTGGCGAGCGCGCCGTCGAGCGAGCCGCCATCTTCTTTTTTGGTGAAGCGCGAGATTAACTCGGTGCCGTGGGTCATCTCGAATTTACCGCGATTGACCGAGATCGTGCCGTCGGTGCCGTGGAAGATCGTGCCGAAGAGCGAGAAGGGATTGTGCTTGAGGGTGATGCCCCCGGCGAATTCGAGCACCACGCCGGATTGTGCGCGGCCGCCGAGTTCGACATTGGCCTTGTCCTTTTCAGAACGCTCGGCGCGGATTACCTTCACCGGGCCGCTCTCGTCCATGCCAAGACCCCACTGGGCGATATCAAGGTGGTGCGCGCCCCAGTCGCCGCAATAACCGGAACCGAAAAGGTCATCCATGCGCCAAACCATGGGGAAAAAGTTGTGGACGCCGCGCGGCGAAAGCTTGTCGTTGTACTTGACGAGCGGCGCGCCGCCGCACCACAGATCCCAGTCGAGCCCCGGTTCCATCGGGATGTCTTCTTTCGGGTCGACGTGCGGACGCGAAGGGCCGCCAAAGTTGCAATCCACATGCTTGATCTTGCCGATGCAACCGTTGCGAACCAGTTCGGCGGCGGTCAGGAATTCAAAGCCGGAACGCTGCATCGCGCCGGTCTGGAGGATGCGCTTGTATTTCTTCGCGGCGGCCATCACAGCGACGGCCTCGTGGATGTTGTAGGTCAGCGGCTTCTCGCAATAGACATCCTTGCCGGCGGCCATTGCGGCGATAGTGATATACGCATGCCAGTGATCCGGCGTGGCGACGCAGACGAGGTCGATATCCTTGCGTGCGATGACGTCACGGAAATCGTTGTATCCCTTGCAGTTGCCGGGGGTGCCTTTGTTTGGATTGTTTTTGTAAAAGTTATCCACACGCTGGACTGCTTCCTCGCGGCGGGTGGTATCGACATCGCAGATGGCAACAACCGATACATCTTGGTGCAAGAAATTCCCCAGCAGTCCGCGCGCCTGAATACCGAAGCCAATGAAGGCCATGCGCGGCTTGTCGTTGGGCTTGGTTTCAGCGGCCCAGATGCGTGAAGGAAGGATGAACGGCGCACTTGCCAGCGAGGCGCCCTTAAGAAAACTTCTACGTGATGTCGTCATGGTTTCCCCTTTGAGAGTAATGTTCGGTACAACCGAACGGAGTTGTTTGGAAGGTTAACATGTTTGGCCGGGATGTGGCAAGGCAACGCCGCGTTACATTTTCTTTCGTTGACGCGGGGAGCAGTTCCGGCGTACAGTCTTACCATAGTTGAAAAACAGTCATCAGCCATCATTTGAGTGGTAGGGGGTTTCATGCGATACGATGCCGGAGTAGGGGAGAGAGGTCGGTTTTCACGTAGGGCGTTTTTGCGGGACGCGGCTTTGGGTGCGGCGGTCTTGACATGTCCGATCAGCGGTCTCGCAGCCGGATCGGATGAGCGGGCCGCGATTGAGGCAGCTTTGCCGGCGACTGCGCCGGTCAAACCGCTGCGGCCGCGCAAGCTGTTGATCTTCAGTTTGAATGTGGAATACGGCGGGCACCGTTCGATCCCGACGGCCGAGCAGGCCTTCACGCTCA
>DUPH01000271.1 GCA_012838435.1 Lentisphaerota bacterium
AATACGACTTGGTCCGGTTGGAAGTCAGCGGCGTCTTGGAGGACTACCGGGCGGCGCAAGCCGAATGGGCACGCCTGAACAGCGAAGGCGAGCGGCTACGCACCGAGATGTATGCCCGCGTCGAGAGCCTAGCCAAAGAACCGACCATCAAACGTGAAGAGGTGCTCGCCGTGCACGAGGAGTTGCTGGCCTTTCAGCGTGTCTGCCTCAAGGCCGAACGCGAATGTCTGTTTATCGAGCAGTGTCTGGAGACCGTAAGCGGCGGAGCGCTGCCGACAGAATAGGAGGAACACCATGAACATACCGACCACAAACACCAGCCGTCACAACCGCCTTCTGAGCTTGACCGTTTTCGCACTCGCAATGTGCATGAGCGCCCGTGGCGCACTCGTCGTTAACGAGGTCTGCTACGACAACTCGATGGTACCCGACGATACCGGCGATACCTCCTCGGACTGGATCGAGTTGTACAACACGGGCCCGGCAGCGGTGAACATCCTAAACTACGGACTGGGCGATGCCAACCCGTATGACGATAACAAAGGGGTGCGGCTGCCCAACTACACCATTCCGCCCGGCGGATTCCTCGTGGTCTTTGCCAGTTCGGACCTGCCCGAATACACAGTCTGGACCAACGCGCCGGACATCGCCGCAATTCCCGCCAACTCCGCCTGGCGCTACAACACGCCGGCCAGCGCACCGCCCTCAACCTGGAAAGACAGCACTTTCGATGACACCGCATGGGCAAGCGGGATCACGCCGTTGGGCTATAACGACGCAACCCTCAACATGGATTGCGCGACGATCCTGCCATACGGTTCCAACCCCGCAAACCGCTACCCGACCGCTTACTTCCGCAAGACCTTCAAGATCGTGAACCCGTCCGTCGTGACCGGCCTCGTCGTCCGCGCACGCATCAACGACGGCATGGTCCTCTATCTCAACGGAGTGGAGCAGAAGCGCATCTACATGCCGGACGGTGCGATCGCTTACTCAACGCTTGCCACGGTGAGTGTACCGCCGACATTCTGGACCAACATCCTGCTTTCAGCCTCTGGCCTTGTGGCCGGCGATAACGTGCTGGCCGTTGAGACGCACCAAGCCGCAACAGACAGCGTCGACTTGATCATGGACATGACCGTCACCGCGCTCGTCGAGGAACAGGTGCCGATCGTTCACGGCCAGTTCGGGCTCAAAAAGACCGGCGAGAACGTCCACCTCTTCGATGCCGGATTGACACGCATCCACAAGTTCGACTCGCCATCCTCAGAGCCTGGCGAGAACAAGACCTACGGACTCGCAGTTGATGGCGTGACCGGCGTTTGTAAAATCTACGACCGCCCGACTCCCGGTCTGCCCAACGCGACGTATGCGCAGAAATACTCGGTCGCGCTTTACTCCGAAACGCCGACTTTTTCGGTCGCGCCCGGTTTCTATGCTGCCAACCAGTCCGTCGTGCTAAGCACGCCCACGGCCGGCCACAAAATTTACTACACGCTGGACGGCAGTGATCCTTGGGACAGCAGCACGTATGTGTTCAGCGGCGCGGCGATCCTGATTGCCGCCGAGGCACCGGCCACCTCCGGCCTCGCGTGGCTACGCACCAACCCGATTGAGATCGACGGCCGTGTGCCCGGCACCGCCTGGCTGCCACCAATCGGCAGCATCCCCAAAGCAGTGGTGCTCCGTGCGATCGCCGTCGATAGTATGACTGGCACCACCTGTTCGCCTGAGACGCGCGGCACCTACTTCATCGGCCCCTCCTTCACCGCCCGCACCCTGCCCACGGTGTCGCTCATCACCGACACGAACAATCTGTTCGGCTTCACCTCGGGCATCTACGTGCCGGGTAAGTACTACGCCGACTCACCGACAGGCTACGGCTCGAACAAGTGGGGCAAGCCCAACGCGAACTACCACCAGGACGCTGACGATCTGACCTGGGAGCGCCCGGTGCAGGTCGAGCTTTTCGAAACCGCGCAGAACACCGCTGCCTTCTCCCACACGATCGGCATGGCCATGCACGGCGGTGGTACGCGCGCCATCCCGCAAAAGACGCTCTATCTCATCTCCCGTCTCGGCACATACGGCACCAGCTACATCGACTATCCACTCTTCCCTGACGAGAGCGGCACGAGCTACAAGCGCTTCCTGCTGCGCAACAGCGGCAACGACTGGTACGGCCCGATGTCCGGCGGCATCGCCACGATGCTCAAAGACGCGGTCTTACACCGCATCGTCAAAAACCTGAACACCTCGGTCATGGCCTACCGCCCCGTCGCCGCCTACATCAACGGCGAGTATTGGGGCATCCACAACCTGCGTGAGAGTTTCGATAAGCACTACCTCGCTACGCGTTACGGACTGGACGCCGACAACATGGACATCCTGATGCACGAAGAAGACGCGGACGACAAGGTCCAGATCACGCGCATCGACGGCGACAAAAACAGCGACGAAGAGTATGAGGAGCTGATCGACTGGATTCAGGAAAATCCGCTCTCGCAGGATGCCAACTACCAGCGCGTGCAAACGGCCACCGTGTTCACCAATGCGCTCGACATTGTGATCACTGGCATCGACGCCACCAACCACGCCGACTACATCATCGCAGAGACGTTCTTCGCCAACACCGACTGGCCGATCAACAACTGCGACTTCTGGCGGGCACACACCAATCAGACCGCCACCTGCGGCGCATTCGGTGACACCCGCTGGCGCTGGATGCTCTACGACCTCGATGTCGCCGGCGAAAAAGGCGTGGAATTCGACATGTTCACTTACCTCTCTTCCAACAAAATGACCGGAGGTCGCGAACCCGGATTCTTGATCAACCAGCTTTGGGCGAACTCGAATTTCCGTAACTACTTCGTGATGCGCTACGCCAATCTGCTCAACACCACCTTCCGCCCTGAACGTATGGCCGCGATCATCGCCGATGCCGCCGATATGATCGCTCCCGAGATTGAGCGCCACTTCCGGC
>DUPH01000272.1 GCA_012838435.1 Lentisphaerota bacterium
TCTGGCCGGCCGCGCGGCCGGCGAGCCGCCCGCGTGCCTGCTGGACTATTTCGACGGTGAGTTTCTCACGATCATCGATGAGTCGCATGTGACGCTGCCGCAGTTGCGGGCGATGTACAACGGCGATCAAGCACGCAAGCAGACGCTGGTGGAGCACGGCTTCCGGCTGCCGTCGGCCAAGGATAACAGGCCGCTCAACTTTGATGAATTCCTTGAGAAGGTCGGCCCGATTGTGTTCGCGTCGGCCACGCCCTCCGCCTACGAACGACAAGTGAGCGAAGTCATCGCCGAGCAAGTGCTGCGTCCGACCGGCCTGCTGGACCCGCCGGTTGAGGTTCGTCCGCTGGAAGGGCAGATCGATGATCTGATGGAGGAGATACGGCGCGCGGCGGAGAAGGGCGACCGCGTATTGGTCACGACCCTGACCAAGCGCTCGGCCGAAGACCTAACCGCGTACCTGCGCGAAACCGGCATCCGCGTGGAGTATTTGCACAGCGACATCGACGCGATCCAGCGCGTGGAGATTTTGGGGCGTCTGCGCAAGGGCGCGTTTGACTGCCTGATCGGGATCAACCTCTTGCGCGAGGGGCTCGATCTGCCGGAGGTGGCGCTGGTGGCGGTGCTCGATGCGGATAAAGAGGGGTTCCTGCGTTCCGGCACGTCGCTCATTCAGACAGCCGGACGCACGGCGCGGCATGTGGAGGGGCGCGTGATTCTGTATGCCGACACCGTGACCGACGCCATGCGTACGATGATGGAGGTCACGCAGTCGCGCCGCGCCAGACAAGAGGCGTACAACCGCGAGCACGGCATCACGCCGCGCAGTGTGAAACGCGCGATCAACGAATCGCTGGCGCTCTATACGGAAGCGCAGCGTGTCGAAGGGCGCATGGTGGCGGCCGAGACGCCCGAGACCTATGACCTGTATCGCGTGATTGGTGAATTGGAGGCCGAGATGATGGCCGCCGCCGATGTGCTGGAGTTCGAGCGCGCGGCGATGTTGCGGGATGAAATTCGTGAGTTGAAACGACTGAGGGTTGCGGAATGAACGCGTATTTTAAAAAGTGGAGCCTGGGCTTGTTGGTGGCGGGCGTGGTCGGCGCGAGCCCTGCGGCTGAAGTACGTTTTGATTTCGAGACCGGCGACCTGCAAGGCTGGCGGGTGGTGGAGGGGGCGTTCGGACGAATCGTGAGCGACCGGGCGCGCGAGCACCACGGTGGCGGGCCGTATACGAAGGTCGGTTCGTTTTTCCTCTCCACGCTGGAGAGCGCGGACGGCAAGTATCCGGATGATCGTTTCGAAGGCGTGGTCGAATCGCCGGTTGTGATTCTGGAGGCCCCGGAGATCACGCTGCGCGTGGGCGGCGGCAAGGGCCCCGATGTCTATGTCGCGCTCTGCACGCTGGACGGCCGCGAGGTGGCTACGGCACGCGGGGGCGATTCGCAGACTCTTCATGCGCGCAGCATGTCGGTGCCCGCCTGCGTGGGACAGCCGGTCTTTTTCCGTGTGGTGGACCGGGCGAGCGGGGGGTGGGGGCATATCACGCTGGATCATGTAGTGTGCCAGGGCCGGATAGACGAGGAGGCCTCGGCGCGGCGCTTCAAGGCGCGTCTGCGTGAGATGGCGCGCGCCGGTAACGCGATAACGGTCGAGCGTCTGCGTGCGGGCATCCGCGATTTGGGCGACATGTTCCAAGGGCGTTACCCCGCCGACACGCTGTTGCGGCGGCTCGATACCTTGGACGAGGATGGCGATCCTGATGCTTTGAACGCTTTTGCGCGCGAGGCACTGGTGCGCGAAAATCCGTTGCTCAACACGACTCCGTTGCTGTTTGTGACGCGCAAGCAGTACCGTCGGGATCACCACAACACGGCTACCCTCTTCGTGTCGTGTGAAATCAACGCCCGCAGTTATGACACCGAGGGTGCCTTCAAGGTTCTGGACGTGCGGCGGGGCACGGTCACGACCCTCTTCGCGCCGGGGCCGGGCGTCACCGTTCGGGACCCGGACTTGGATTTCGCGGGCGAGCGGCTGGTGTTCTCAATGCGCAAAGGACCGCAGGATAACTATCACATCTACACGATGACTGTGGCGGGAACCGAGCTGCGCCAACTCACCTCCGCGCGGGAGGTTGCGGATGTCGATCCGATCTGGCTGCCGGACGGCGATATCCTGTTCTCGTCCACGCGCGAGCCGAAGTACTGCATGTGCAACCGGCACATCATGTGCAACCTCTACCGCATGAAGGCGGATGGCGCCAACATCCACCAGATTGGGATTTCCACGCTCTTTGAGGGGCACGCTTCCGTGATGCCGGACGGCCGCATCCTCTATGACCGCTGGGAGTATGTGGACCGCAACTTCGGCGATGCGCAGGGATTGTGGGTCTGCAATCCCGACGGCACCGGCCATGCACTCTACTGGGGGAATAATACGACAAGCCCCGGCGGCGTGATCGATGCACGCACGCTGTCGCAATCCCACTTGGCGATTGCGGTCTTCGGCTCCTGCCACGACCGTCCTTGGGGTGCCTTGGGTCTGATCGACCGTTCGCGCGGTGTCGACGGACTTGAACCGGTGCTCCGCACGTGGCCGGCGGCCTTTACCAACCGTATCAAGACCGCCGGGCAGGATTTCGACTCGACGGTCCGGCTGACCTGCAAATACGAAGATCCACATCCATTGGACGACCGCCATTTCCTGTGCTCCCGCCAAACCAGACGCGGCGAGGAGATGGGGCTCTACTATCTGGACCTGTTCGGCAACGAGGTGCTGGTGCACGCCGAAGCGCCGGGCTGTTACGATCCTTTGCCGTTGCGCCCGCGCCCCGCCCCGCCTGTGTTGCCGTGTCGGCGCACCTTTGAGCACCCGAATGCCGCCGGACGCTTCTATCTGCAGAACGTCTACATCGGTACGCACATGCAGGGTGTCAAGCCGGGGTCCGTCAAATACCTGCGGGTTATCGAGTCGCCCGAGAAACGCAATTGGTCGGAACGCGCATGGCATGGCAGGGCGAGCAGGCGCCCGCGATGAATTGGCACAACTTCGAGAATAAGCGCATCCTCGGTACCGTGCCGGTCGAGTCGGACGGCAGCGCCTATTTCGAAGTGCCCGGCAACACTTTTGTCTTTTTCCAGGCACTCGACGAAAACGGCATGATGATCCAGTCCATGCGCTCGGGCGCTTACGTGCAGCCCGGCGAGACCTACGGTTGCGTGGGGTGCCATGAAAACCGCGTAGGCGATATCCCGCCGGTCACGACGCCGCCGTTGGCGATGCGGCGCAAGCCCGACACGCTGAAAGGCTGGTACGGTCCTCCGCGCATCTTCTCGTTCCAAAAAGAGGTGCAGCCGATATTCGACCGCCATTGCGTTACCTGCCACGACTACGGCAAGAAGGCGGGCGAACGCCTGAATCTGTCGGGCGATCGCGATTCGGTCTTCTGCACCTCGTATGTGGACCTGTGGGCGCTGGGCGTGATCACCTGCGTAGGCGGCGGTCCCGCCGAGGTGCAACAGGCTTATTCGTGGGGCAGCCATCCGTCGCGACTGATCCAGAAAGTACGCTCGGGGCACGGCAAGGTCGCGTCGAACGCCGAGGTGCTGGATCGCCTGATCACATGGGTCGACTTGAACGCCCCGTATTATCCGGAGTACGCCTCCGCCTATCCGCAAAATCTGGGCGGGCGCAGTCCGCTGACGATGGCGGAAGTGGATCGCTTGAAGGTGTTAACGGGCGTGCAGATATCCGACAAGTTTAGTGCGCGGCAACGTGCGCAGCTCTCCTTTGCACGACCGGAACGGAGCCGCATTTTGGCTGGCGCGACCAACGACGCCGCACGCGCCGAAGCGCTGGCATTGATACAGGAGGGCGCACGACGGTTGCGCGACAAACCGCGTGCGGACATGGACGGTTTTGCGGCTTGCGTCCGGGATCAGGCGCGCGAGGCGGTATATCAGGCGCGGTGGGAGCGCGAGTTGCGCGCCTACGCGGCGATACGCGAGGGACGTCGTGTTTACGACGAGGAACAACAAACACCTGAGGAGGCGACACAATGACAACAATTTCACGGCGCGGGTTCTGCCGCGCATTGGCGGGTGCAGGAGCTGTGGCGCAGATGTCTGCGACCGCGCGCGGCGAGGAGAAGGCGCAAACAATCAAGCTGGGCGTGATCGGCTGCGGCTGGTATGGGATGGTCAACGTGCGGGCGGCATTCAAGGCCGGCGGCGTTGAGGTCGTCGCGGTGTGTGATGTCGACAGCGAGCATCTGCGGATCGCGGCCGAAGAGGTCGCCAAGCTCCAGGGGCGGCCGCCGCGGACCTTCAAGCACTACGAGGAACTGCTGCAAGTCGAGGGATTAGATGCCGTGATCATCGCGACGCCGCCGCAGTGGCATGCGCTGCAATTCATTGCTGCGGTCGGACGTAAACTTGACGTCTACTGCGAAAAGCCGCTGGCTTATGATGTGCGCGAATGCCGCGCCATGGTGGATGCCGCGCGTGCCAGCGGGCGCATCGTCCAAGTGGGCTTTCAGCGACGCCAGAGTCCCGCGTTTCAGGCGGTGCGCGACTATCTGCGCGAAGGCAAAGCGGGACGGCTCATTTGCGCCGAGGCCGCCATCCACTACACGGCGGGTGTCAAGGATCCGTCGCCGCAGACGCCGCCAGCTTCGCTCGACTGGGATTTGTGGTGCGGACCAGCGCCGCTGATTCCGTACAGCCCGCAGGTCGGACATAAAAGCTGGCGGCTGGAGCAGACCACCGGTCACGGTCACTTGGTCGACTGGGGCATTCATCTGATTGATGCGGCGCGCATGATTCTCGGTGCGGACGAACCGCGTTCGGTGTCGGCGACGGGCGGCCTGTATGCGCTCAAGGGGAGGATCACCACGCCGGACGTGCTGACCGCGCACTTCGATTTCGATGGATGCCCGTTAACGTGGCGGCACCGCATCTGGGGTGCCACGGAATACGCGCCGGAGGTCTCGAACGGCATCTTCTTCTACGGGGATCAGCAGACGGTGTTCGTCACGGACAACCGTTGGGTGGTCATCCCGAAAGGCAAGAACGCAGAGCGTCAGGAGCACACCGTCAAGGCGGATGCCGGAACGTTGCACGTGGCCGAGTTTCTCAACGCCGTGCGGACGCGCCAAGCGCCGGGTTGCCCGATTGAAGAGGGGGCAAAATCCACCGTCGCCGTCAAGCTTGCCATGATCGCATACGAGACAGGGCGGCGGGTCGATTGGGATGCGGCAGCGCAGTCCGTGGGCGACAACAAAGAAGCCGCCGCACGGCTCCTGCGCCCCTACCGGGCACCTTGGAAACATCCCTTTGAGGCGTGACGCATGAGCGGCTACTCCGGTAGCTACTGGGTTGTTCCTAAACCGCCAAGACGCCATGAACGCCAAAAAGGATAGAGGTTTTTTGTATGCGGCCGACTGTAAAGGCTTCTGCCAGCCATATATCACATCCTCGCCCCTTTTTCTCTTCGGTTGTTTTTCCACACTTTGAAAGGTGTGGAAGTAAAAGAACGACAGCCAACGCAGGTGTTAAAACATCAAAACACCCGCTGTTTACTGCTGTTTATCACACTGTTGGGTTCTTTTTTTCTCCGGCGGCTTTTCCACACCTTGAAAGGTGTGGAAGTAGGGCGTGTGTTTCTCTGAGGAAGACGGTTCGTTCGTGGTGGAGGTTCCCGAACTTCCGGGATGTATGGTGGATGGCTCGACCTATCAGGAAGCACTTGCCAACGCGGAACAAATCATCCGCGAATGGGTCGAAACCGCATCCGCGCTTGGAAGAGCGATCCCCGCGCCTCGCGGGTGGCCCAAAGAGGATGTCCCGTCACCGCATGGCATTCGGATGTTTTGCGTCTTCGCGAAGAACAGGTTCGCAGTGGCGAATCGACCTTTTTAGAACTGAATGAAGCCAAACGAGTGTTGCGAGAGCGACTGACATGAAGTACTAACAGGGCATACCTTTTTTCTTGGATTTCCACTCGTCCTAGTGTTTACTGTCTGTGTTGAAGATGAGGAGGGATGTTCCATCCGCTGAGAGACAGGAATGGTGTCCGTTCGATATTCATGTTGGCCGGTCATGAAAAGTCTGGAGGTGTCAGATGTCACGAGCAAGATACAGCAGAAACTGGAGAGGAATGGCGTGGATAGGGGGGTGTCTGATTTTCGGGGCGGTCGCGGCTCTGAGGGCGTATGCGGAGACCGTCCTTGTGGTCTATTCCGGCGGCAACAAGGAGGTGCGCCAGTTTTCGGTCGCGAACGGGGTGTGGACGTACGAGAAGGTGTTCGCTTCTGGTTCGTACGAGGGGAAAGCGATGACCCCTGCGGGCGTGGCCAGTGACGGGCGGCGCGTCTATATCGGAGATATAGCGGCGCGCCGGATTCTTGCATTCGAAGCCGACGGCACGTTTGTGGGCACGGTCACGAATTTCGCCTCGACCTGCATGCCCGACTGTGTGTTTGCAGCACCGAACGGTTACCTGTACATGAGCGATGCCTTCGGGAGTGCAGGCGATCGCATCTATCGCTTTGACTTGGATACGTGGCAGGGGGGAGAGTTTATTGCGACCACCGGATGGGGAGAGACATTCAATAATCCGCGCGGTCTGGCGGTCGATGAAAATGGTCTATTGCTTGTCGCCGACCGGAACTCGAATAAGGTGCGGCGCTTCAATGCGACCGATGGTGCTTATAGCAATATCCTGGCGACTGTGAGCTTGCCGAACGGATTGCCTACGACTTCGTCTCGCGGCGCGTTGTGTGTACCCCTCAGCAAGGGACGTTGGGTTATCTGGTTGAGATCGAATCCGACGGCACGGTCATACTCCGGTATTCGGACGACCAGACAGCTCCCAGAATCGGCATCGTCACGATCGGCGAAGATGTGTATTACTCTAGCTACAACGATAACAAAGTCTTTCGGGTCCGCCCGGACGGCACACGTACGGTCGCGGTGGATGCGCAGTCGGATGTCAGCCAGCCGATGTATATGACGGTGGTGCCGGATCATTCGCTCGTTCCTGAAAACGGTTTGATCGCGCACTGGCGCTTTAACGAAGGTGCAAACGCGCCGTTGTTGGCATCCTCCATCGGGCCGACGGGTTATCGTGAGATCGATGCCCAGGGATATCTGCAAAGCGGGGCAACCGGCGTGGAAGGCGGCGCGGTCTGGTTCAATGATTATAGCTTTGGGGTGATCCGGGATTCCAAGCTCTTGATTCCCGCGACAAACGATTTCAGTGTGTTCCTATGGGCGGGAGCATCCACGGAAGGCAGCGGGCAACGGCATGTGTTTTCGCAAAACAACGGCCAAGCCGGACGGTGCGAGTTGGGCTATGACTTCGACAGCGGTTCCGCGCGGAAGCTTTTTTGGTGGCATGCGAATGGGCCGACCTTGATCTCCGCTAACGACGCGCGTGACGGAGTATGGCATCACATCGGCGTGATCCGTCGCGGCGACCAGATGGAGTTGTGGTTGGACGGTGTCATGGAGGCCAGTGCGGTCATGACGGCGTCGATTGACCAGTCTCTCGATTGGCGTTTGGGTCGTGCCGTGTATCCGCAGTTTTACCTGAATTCCGGCGTGTTCATGGATGATTTGCGCGTGTATGACCGGGCACTCTCCAGCGCCGACGTGACGGCGCTCTACACGCTCTACACCTCGTCGCCGTCGACCTTGCCGGTCCCTGTCCGGCCTGCGTTGCCGGTTCCAGATTTAACCGCGGTCGAGTCTGAGTTGACTGCGGTCGTTGTGGGACATCAGCCACGCATTGCGAGCCCGGTCGGATCGCCGTCTCTTTTGCTGATGTCGGGCGGCGTTATGTTGGCCGCGTATGATGTCTGCGGCGGTGCGGGTATTACGCGGGTCTGCCGTTCAACGGATGGCGGCGCAGTGTGGACGCAAATCGCGGAACTCACGGGATTGGTGCATGCCTCGCTATTCGAGGAGGGCGGCGCGCTTTATCTGCTGGGGACATCCGATGTGCTGGGCTCCGTGCGCATTCACCGATCGACGGATGGCGGTGCCACGTGGTCGGCGGGATCGACAATCTCGCCGAACGCATCCTTTCACATGGCGGCTGGACCGGTCGTAGTGCATGACGGACGTGTGTGGAAGGCGGCCGAAGATCAAACTGAGCAAGGGTGGCAACCGGACCGGGCGCGTGTGCGCATGCTCTCGGCGCCGGTCGGTTGCGATCTGATGGCGGCTACGAACTGGACGGTGTCTGATCCGCTGTCTCGTAGCGGGTGGAATGTCAACCGTCGTCTGACCGGATGGTTGGATGGCAATGCGCTCGTGGACAAGAACGGCGGGCTCGTCACGCTCATGAGCGTACGTCATAACCGTGGCGGCATGGCGGAGGTGGCGGCGTATGTGCCCGTGACGACGGCAAGTTCGGCACCTGGCTTCAATCTGGATACGGGGTTTGTCATGTTGCCCGGCGCGGCGAAGCCGTTCATGGTCCGGTATGACGCTGTGTCGGGCCTTTACTGGACGCTGACGAGCGCGGTCGCCCCGTCCGAGAACGAAATCGGCAGGGTTTTGCCGGAGAATATCTGTCATAGGCTGGCGGTGTATTCATCGCACAATCTGCATGATTGGTGTCTGCGCGATGTGTTGTTCGAACGGCCTGAGTACGGCAGGGACGGTTTTCTGCAGGCGTCGTTTTCGTTTTCCGGGGATGATCTGGTGGTTCTGTTCGCCGCCGCGTATGCCGACGGTTTGTCCGGTCCGCGTTCGGCAGTCGAACCGAACATGGTGCTGGTTAAACGGATCGCCGGTTTCCGCTCCCTGCCGGTTGACGAGGGCGATGCGCGTGTGCTGGTGGCCGACACGGGATTGAACCGCGTGATGCGCTACAGTTTAAACAGCTTGGGGCAGTGGTGCGACGACAACGTGTTTGCGGATGGCCTTTCGGCGCCTTACGGGTTGGCGCTGTTCGGAGAGACGGTGTATGTGACCGAGCGCGTGGCTGGGGGACGTCTGCTCGCCTACACGCTCAAGGGACGTTTGCAGCGGACGGTCACAACCTTTGCGTCGGACAGCACGCCGGGAGCGCTTGAAGCCGCGCCGGACGGGATGTTGTTTGTGTCGTTGATCTCGGCGGTAAGCGGTGACAAGGTGGTCAAGGTGAATCCGGCCAATGGCGCGGTCAGTGTGTTTATCGATACGACCGGATGGGGTGCTACGCTTGTCGATCCGCGTGGGTTGTCCTGTGACGAAACAGGGAACCTCTACGTTGCCACGCAGTTTCAGAGCGGCAATACCCAAGGATATTTCAGGAAGTTTTCGCCGACGGGAGTTTTGTTGGAAACCTCACGGATGCACGATCAACCCCGAGGAGTGTTCTATGATGCCGCTGGACCGCGCGTCATCGGTTCGGTTTACGGGGCCTGCGATGTCATGTCGCTGCCGTTACCGCTCGGCGATGCCTTCTCGAAAATCGGTGATTACAACGTCTGGACCAAGTTTTACGACATCAATATCGTGGACGGACAGGTGTGCTATACGGATTTCGATTATGGCATGGTGCATATTATTCGCAGCACGTTGACTGCGCAGGGAACGGTCGCTCTCGGGCTCAAGAATCCGGCGGAACTGTTGCTGATTCCTGAGGGCGCGAAAGCTTGGCCGGACATCGGGTCGGGGACGCTGATCCGTTTGAAGTGAGTTGAATCAAGGGGCAATCATGAGATTTGCTGGCGGTTGATGTGGCCTTTGGTTCGCGAATGACGCTCTACCGTCTTAGACGGCGACGGGAAGTCGGATCTGCTGATCGGGGCGGGGGACGGCAAGGTTTACGGGTTTCTACACAAGGAGCTCGAATGGTGACAGCACGGCGCATACACGAGGCGCGATGTAAACGGCGAGGAAAGGAGTGACATGATGATCCAGTGTGTGAGTAGCAAACTTTTGATCGTGAGCGCGGGGGCGGCAGTGGGGATGTGTGCCGGTTTGGCGTGTGCGGAGGCGCTGGTCTCGTCAGGTTTTATCTGTGATCCGTTGCCGACGCCACAGTGTCATGCATCGACCATCGCGGAGACGCCGGAGGGGATGGTGGCCGCGTGGTTCGGCGGCACGCATGAGCGGCATCAGGATGTCGGGATCTGGTTGGCGCGGCGGGAAAACGGGGCGTGGTTGCCCGCGCGGGAGGTGGCCAACGGCGTGCAGCCGGACGGCACGCGCCACCCTTGCTGGAATCCGGTGTTGCATACTGCAAAAGATGGTTCGCTGACCCTCTTTTTTAAGGTCGGGCCGGACTGCACATGGTGGTGGGGCGAGAAGATGGTCTCGCGCGATCATGGGCGTACGTGGTCTAAACCGGAGCGCCTGCCGAACGGCATGATCGGACCGATCAAGAATAAGCCGCTGGCACTGCCCGACGGACGCGTGCTGTGCGGAGCCAGCACGGAGTTCGGTCCGTGGCTGGTGCATGTTGAGACGTTCGACAGTGCGGGCACGTGGTCGCGGACCGGCCATCTGCACGGACGGCACATCAACGCGATCCAGCCGAGTTTTTTGACGCATCCGAACAACCTGCTGCAAATGGTGGGGCGTACCAGAGAGCGGCGGGTCTTCTCGATCTTTTCAAAGGACATGGGACGGACGTGGGGCGAAATGACCTTGCTGGAGGTGCCCAACCCGAATGCAGGAACGGACGCGGTGACGCTCAAGGACGGGCGGCATCTACTGGTCTGCAACCCGGTCGAGAAGGGTAGGACGCCGCTGGTCGTGATGCTTTCCGAGGATGGACTCCGCTGGCGTGAAGTGCTGGTTCTTGAAAATGCGCCGTCGGCGGAGTTTTCGTATCCCGCTGTGATTCAGGCGGCGGACGGGCGCGTGCATGTCACCTACACCTGGAAGCGGCGGAACGTCAAACACGCGGTTATCGACGTGTCACAATTGAAGTAGAACAGAGAGGCTCTTGCAAACCCCCGTGACATGGGCGTCTCGCCCATGAAACACGGGCAAGATGCCCGTGCCACACCTGTAACCAAAGGGTTTTGCAAGAGTCTCCAGAGAAAGGGAGAAATGAGATGAATACTTACGCAAGGACATGGGTTATGATCGGCGTTGTCGCTTGCGCGGTCGGCGTAATGGCGGAGACATCATGGCGCGTCAAGCCGCTGGCGGATGACTATGTGGTGGTATGCGAATCACCTTCGCCTTCGAATGTGTATTGCTACACGCCGGGGCTGGCCGTCGCCGGACAGGGGCGTCTGGTGGCGACCATGGATTTCGGCGGTTCGGGTTGGAAAAAAGAAGAACCGCGCGGGCGGATTTTTGTATCGGATGACCGCGGCAAAAGTTGGGCGCAGCGCGCATCATTTCCGTTCCTTCATGCACGACCCTTCATGGCGGGCAAGACGCTATATGTGCTGGGGCATGCCGGAGACTTGATGGTGGTGAGGTCCGATGACAACGGTGAAACTTGGTCAGAAGCGGTCAAGTTGACCGATAAGCAGAACTGGCACCAGTCGGCGTGCAATGTCTGGACCGCCAACGGGTGCGTCTATCTCGTCATGGAACGGCGCGTGTCACAGGCGATTAAGTCGTGGCCGGTCGGCGAACTCGCACCGGTGTTGATGCGCGGCCGTCTGGATGCCGATCTCACACGGCGCGAGAACTGGACGTTCGCCTCGGAACTGTCGTTCCACGATACCCTTCCAAACATCGAAAAAGACCCCGGCATTGATTTCTTCGGTGTGCCGTTCTATGACTCGGCCTACCCGCGCGGCGCGCTGCCGGCACCGCGCCGTAACAGTGCGCCGATCGGTTGGCTGGAAACCAATGTGATCCAATTCACCGATCCCGGCCACTATTGGTACGATCCCGCCGGCAAGACCTTTCACCTCTGGATGCGCGCGCACACCGGCGGCACCGGCTATGCGGCGGTTGCCAAGGTAGTGGAGCGGGCCGACGGCAGTATGGTGACCCAACTGGAGAAAGTGCCCTCCGGCAAGTCTGCGCTCTTTTTGCCCTGCCCCGGCGGCCAGATGCGTTTTCATGTGCTGTATGACGCGCCGACGCGGCTCTTCTGGTTGCTCAGCACACAGGCGACCGACTCCATGACGCGTGCGGAGATGCTGCCGGATGACCGCTACAATCTGCCGAATAACGAGCGCCACCGCTTGCAGCTCCATTTTTCCAAAAACATGGTGGACTGGTGTTTCGCGGGACTTGTGGCAACCGGAAAGACGCCGCGCGAAGCCCGTCACTACGCCTCAATGGTGATTGACGGTGATGACCTGCACGTGCTGTCACGTAGCGGCGATAGCCGTGCCAAGAGCGCGCATGACGGAAATCTGATCACGTTCCACACGGTCAAAAAATTCAGGGATCTGGTGTATTAGTGCCTTATGAATTTACCGCTTGTTGATCTCTTAGTCTTCGTCGCCTATTTGGTCGGTGTGACCGCGTTTGGTTGCTCGTTCTACTTCAGGCGTGGTGCCGCCGACGCGGCGGATACCTTTACCTCGGGCGGCGGACGGTTGCCGGCGTGGGCGGTGGGCATGTCGATCTTCGCGACATTCGTCAGCAGTATCAGCTTTTTGGGGTTGCCAGCCAAGGCGTATGTCGGAAACTGGAACGCCTTCGTTTTCAGTCTGTCGATTCCTGTGGCCTCATGGATGGCGGTGCGGTTTTTCGTGCCGCTTTACCGCAGCCTGAACAGTGCTTCGGCCTACAGTTATCTGGAGACGCGCTTCGGGCCCTGGGCGCGCATCTACGCCTCGCTCTGTTATCTGGTCACGCAGATCGCGCGGATGGGCACGATCCTCTATCTATTGGCGCTGCCGATGAATGCGCTACTGGGGTGGTCGGTGCCAATGCTGATCGTTGTGACGGGGGTGGGCACGCTGCTCTATTGCGCGATGGGCGGCATCCAAGCCGTCATCTGGACTGACGCCGTGCAGGGCATCATCCTGATCGGTGGGACGCTGCTCTGTCTGGCGGTGCTGCTCATCACAATGCCGCAGGGTATCGGGCAGGCGTGGACACTCGCGGTGTCGGAAGGCAAGATGAGCTTGGGAAGCTGGTCGTTGACGGACTGGGGCAGCGAAACCTTCTGGGTTTGCCTGATCTACGGAATCTTCATCAACATGCAGAACTACGGCATCGACCAAAACTACATCCAGCGGTATATCACAGCGCGCGACCACCGCGATGCGGTGCGTTCAACGCTCTTCGGCTCTCTGCTTTATGTGCCGGTCTCGTTTCTCTTTTTCCTGATCGGTACCGCGTTGTACGCCTACTACCATGCGCGCCCGGATTTGCTGCCGGCTGAAATCGCGGCGCGTCCCGATCAGATTCTACCCTTCTTCATTGTCAAGGGGCTGCCGGTCGGCATCACAGGGCTCTTGAGCGCCGCGATTTTCGCGGCCGGCATGAGCACGGTCTCCACCAGTCTCAACAGTGGCGCGACGATCATACTTGAGGATTACTACAAACGGTTCGTGGATCCGCAGGTGCAAGACTCGCGCGCGTTGCGCGTGTTGCAGGGGGCGACGGTGGCGCTGGCGGTGCTGGGGGTGGGGTGTGCGCTGGCGATGATGCATGTCAGGAGCGCGCTTGATGCCTGGTGGGCAATGCAATCCATCTTTAGCGGCGGTATGCTCGGTCTGTTTCTGTTGGGGTATTTCTGTCAGAAGGCGCGGAATCCCGAAGCGGCGCTTGGCGTGGTGCTGGGCGTGTTGACGATCGCGTGGGTCAGCGTGTGGCAGAAGCGGTGGCCGCTACCGGTGGCGATCCATCAGAATTTGTCGATCGTGTTGGGTACGACGGTGATCTTTGTGACCGGCTTTCTTGGCTCGACTTTGCTGCGACCGGTCAGAGTCGGGCGTTTGCGCGGTAAGATGTGAAGTGAGGACCATAATAAGTGACGAGAGGAGAACGAGGGATGACAATGAAAAGCATGTCAAGGGTTGGAGGCCGGTTATGGTGCGCATTGGGGTGCGTGGTTCTTTGTGTTGCAGCGTTCGCGGAGGAGGCTGCGCAGCAACGGGTAGAGACGGAGACGCTGATCATCAGCGGAACGGGGTGGACGCTCCAACCGCTGGCAAACGGCGCGAAGGCTTTTTCCAATCGGACGTATGTGTGGATGGACCTGCCGCGCGACACCGCAACGTGGCGCTACACGCAAATCGCGGGTGGCGAGCCTGCGGTCGTGGAGGTCGAGGCACGCAAGGACACGACGGTCCACATGGCGAGCACGGTCACGAATCCCGACGCGCGGTTCGATGGCTGGTCGCCTGTTGCGGGCGTGAACTTCCGCTATACCGACGCAGGCCGCACGCGGTTGCATGTGTACGCACGGAAACTCAAGGCGGGCGAGCGTGCGTCGCTGCCGCAGGGCACCTGGGCGGGCGGCTTGTTGTTGCTGGGTCTTGAGGTCGAAGGCTCGCTCGAACGCCTGCCCTACAACAATCCGGGCTTGACGGTTTATCTAGGCGTTGGCCTGTGGGCGTGGCCGCTGCCGATGGACGCGGATGACGACGGCGATCTTGATCTGGTGGTGTCCTGTCCGGATCAGCCGTACAACGGAATCTATGTGTTCGAGAATCCTACCGGCCGTACCTCGCCGCGCGGATGGATGCTCGGGTTGGATGGCGGGGCGCGCATGCCGGTGTTTAAGGCCGCGCGCAGACTCAGCCGTTCGCCTTCAAACGTGCAGGTGAGTTTTGTCGATGGCGTGCCGCACGTTCTGACGCCGGCCACGATGCACCCTGAGTTCAAACAGGTCGGGACCGCTCGGGGTGTCGGGATCAAGGGCGAAAACATCAAGTCGAATATCCACACGAACAGAGTACGCGCCAACATGTGGCGCTATGTCGATTACGACGGCGACGGTGCGCAAGACTTGATCGTCGGCGTCGGCGACTGGACATCCTATGGATGGGATAACGCCTACAACGCCGAGGGCGTCTGGACCAACGGGCCGTTGCGCGGACTGGTCTATTGGCTGCGCAATCGCGGTACCACACAGCAACCCGATTACGCTCCGGCAGAGTTGGTGCTGGCGGCGGGGCAACCGCTGGAGGTGTTTGGCTGGCCTTCGCCAAACTTTGCAGACTGGGACGGGGATGGAGACCTTGATCTGCTGTGTGGGGAGTTTCTAGACGGATTCACCTATTTTGAGAACATCGGCTCGCGCACGCATCCGGAGTATGCGGCGGGGCGTCGTCTGGTGGGCAGCGACGGCCGTCCGCTGGTGATGGATTTGCAGATGATCACGCCCACGGCCATCGACTGGGACGGCGACGGCGACTTGGACCTGATCTGCGGCGATGAAGACGGGCGCGTGGCATTTATCGAGAACACCGGCTCGCTGTGCGCGGAGCGCATGCCCCGCTTCCGGCAGCCGCGTTACTTCCGTCAGGAGGCGCAGGATGTGAAGTTCGGCGCGCTGGTGACGCCGTTTGGGTGCGACTGGGACGGCGATGGTGACTGGGATTTGATTTGCGGTAACACAGCCGGGTATATCGCATTCATCGAAAACCTGAGCGGGAAGGGCGTGGAGCAGCCGGTTTGGGCCGAGCCGAAATTGCTGGAGGCCGACGGGAAGGTGCTGCGGGTCATGGCTGGCCCGAATGGCAGCATCCAGGGGCCGTGTGAAGCGAAGTGGGGTTACACCACGCAGACCGTGTGCGACTGGGACGGCGACGGACGGCTGGACATCGTGGCGAACTCGATCTTGGGCAAGGTACATTGGTACCGCAACATCGGCACGCGCCGGAAGCCGGTTCTGGCCGCCGCGCAGCCGATCGAGGTCGAGTGGGAGGGTGCCCAGCCGATTTTGGATTGGGGATGGATGCGGCCCGAGGGCAAGGCCCTGCTCACGCAGTGGCGTACGACGCCGGTCACGGTGGATTGGAACCGCGATGGACTGGTGGACCTCGTGATGCTGGATCAAGAGGGCTACCTCGCCTTTTTCGAACGGGCTCTGCGCGATGGAGAGCGTGTCCTGTTGCATCCGCGCCGCGTGTTCTGCAACGAGAAGGGCGAGCCGCTCCGCTTCAACCGCGGTCGCGCGGGAGGCAGCGGACGCCGCAAGCTGTGCATCACGGATTGGGACGGCGATGGACGGCTGGACATTCTGATCAACTCCAAAAATGCCGAGTGGTGGCGGCAGACCGAGGCCAAGGACGGACGCTTCTTCTTTGCGAACATGGGAAATCTCCACATCAAGAACATCGAGGGTCATGATGTCAGTCCGACGGTCGTGGACTTTAATGACGACGGCGTGCCGGACTTCATCGGTGGTGCGGAAGACGGCTTTCTTTATTATCTGCGCAACCCGCGCACGTCCGCCCGTTCTCACTGAAATCTTGACGCGAAAGGAGCACAATGATGAACGTGGTGCATAGCGGTTGGATCGGCGGGATTGTTTGTTTGATGACGGCGCAGATTGTTTGCGCCGCGTTGCCGCAGGACGCGCAGGTGGTGCAAGCCGAAGCGATGACGCTGAGCAGCGGCTGGAGCGTCTTGGAGCATGACCCCAAGGCGTGGTATGCGGGCCGTCCTTTTGGACAGATGCTGAGCGGCAGGAACGGCGAGCCGGGGGCGGCCACTGCGACGGTGACCCTGCCCGTAGGAGGCCGCTATCGCGTGTGGGTGCGCTATCTGGACATCATCACGCACCGCGCCCGGACGGGCTTCGCGGTGACCGCCGAGCAGGAGGACCGGCAGGTGGCGCGCGCGGAGATGGGGGCGGAAGAGGTCTCTCCGCGCACCACGCCTGAGGGCGAGAAAAAATGGGGTTCCGGTTACTCGCGTTGGATGTGGCGTGCCGCCGAGTTTGACGCCGCCGCTGGCCCTCTGCGCCTCGCCGTGGAGAAACTGCATGCCGTGCCGGTCACAGCCTATACGCGTAGCTTGGATGTGATGATCGTGACGACGAACCTGATGTACGAGCCGCGCGTGACCGACCTCACGCCGTTCTACCTGAAGGTGCGCATGCTGCCGGAGCAAAAGGTGCCGGCCGTTATTCATTTCTGGGGACGTCGTCCGTTCGCGCCGTGGTACACCGATCACGCGAACATCAACCTCAAGGGTATCGTGCGTAGTATCTACGCGGGGTCTGAGGACAAGCCCGGCATCCGCATGGCGGCCGGTGACGAGAGCCCGTGGGTGGATGTCTCCTCGTATCTCGCCTACGGTGGGCTCAACCAGATCAGCCTGTACGCGATGCGCGTTTATGGCAAGCCGGAACCCGAGGCGGCTTTCGAGGTGTTTTTCTCAAAGACGCCGTCCGAGGATGGCCTTATGCAGCGCGAGACGCGGCGCGGCACAGGCGACGGCTACATATTCGCGATCGACTTGACGGATTACCGCCTCGTGACCGAACGCGTCGGGAGCGAGGCCTCGCTGGCCATGGCGCGGGCCGTGCCGCAGGTGCCGGGCAAGCCGCCGTCGGCTTTTCCCTTTTTTACCGGCATGGCGCTGCGCGAGGATCGCTCGTCCGCGCAGGCGGTGACGAATGAGCTTGAAGCGCTCCGCCTGATCGGGGTCAATGATGCGAAACGGCGGCCGTCGCACTTCTTCTTTCATCATACGGCCGCGCCGGGCTGTCTCGGTCAGCCTGATCGTGCGCGTATCGATGCGCTGTTCATGGACGTTGCACGCAAACATCCGGACCGTTCCGGCTGGATCGCAATCAACTTGATGGATGAGCCGGGGTTTGACTTCAAGCACATCGAAGCCTGCGCCGCCTGCCAGCAAGGGTTTGCGCCTTTTCTGGAACAGGCGGGGGTGCCGCAGGATATGCGGACCGGCCTGACGCTGAACAACAATCCGGAAGGTACGAACGCACAACAGAAGGTCTCGTATTACTACACCCGGCGCTACATGAACCATCTGATGACGGAGATGCTGCGCGCGGGTCATACCAGCGTGCAGCGGCACATGCCCGGCGTACCCACGACCGCCAACTTCGCCTGCGAGTTGCTGGAGGGCAATTTGGTGTCGCGCTGCGTCGACTGGTTCGAGATTTTTGGGTCGGGTGCCTTGACCTACGGCTGGCACGAGGATTGGGGCGGCTGGGCGCGTACGCGGCAGATCAACGGCTACTACGTTGATGTGATGCGCGCCGCATGCCGCAAGCCGGGTATTGAGTTCGGCATCTACAACATTCTCGCCCGGACGCCGTGGGAGATTCAGGCGCGCGCCTTTCTGGAGTTCGGCCACGGCGTCAGGTCGATGCACTTTTTCAACTACGGGCCGTACTACGCGATCACCAGCGATGCGAACAGCCATCGTCCGGAAATCTACGACGCGATCAAGCGGGTGACCTTCACGATGGGCGCGGTCGAACGCGATGTATTGGCCAGTCGCCCGGCGCGTGGCGATGTCGCCCAGCTTCTCAGCGTAAGCGGGGATATTTGGTACGCAACACGCGACAATGTGTTCGGTAAAGAGCGTACATGGCTCCATCTGTTGCTGCGCCATTGCAGAGTAAGTTGCGACATCCTGCACGAAGATGAACTTGCCGCATCACTGGCCCCGTACCGCGTCCTGTTCGCGAACGACGCCCATCTGAAGCGCGCGGCACTGGCGCCGCTGACGGCATGGGTGCGTGATGGCGGCGTGCTTGTGTTGGGGGCAGGCGCGTTGACAAGTGACGAGTTCGGCGCACCGCTCGGTTTGGACAAGGCGCTGGGCTTCTCGCGCGAGCCGCTGGTGTTGCGCGATCTTCCGGGACGCGCCGAGTATGAAATGCCGCGCCTGAAACCGCTCGGCGAATATCGCGGCATGCCGCTGCTGTGCGGGACGAACGCGCCATTGGAACATGCGGTTGCGGCAGGCCGCGGCCGGATCGTCCAAACCGGCTTCTTCCCCGGCATCAGTTATATCGCGACATCAAAGCGACCCGATGCAGCCGAGTATTCGGTCTTGGATTTCGAAGCGGCGCACCGCAACTGGATGACGGCCTTCTTGGGGACGCTCGACGTACGGCCCAGAATACGCGTCACGCCGTACAACATCGAGGTCAACCTGCTGGAATCCGCTGAGGCGGACGTGCTTGCGGTATCGAACTGGAGCGGCAAGCGGGCGACCGTGAGCATCGAGATAGACCGCGCGCCTGCTTACCGTGCGGTCGAGCCGGTCGCGGGGCGTTTGATCGAAAAGAGCATCACGCAACAGACACTCCGCCTCGTACTTGAGGTCGACGCCGGCGACCTTGTTCGCTTGGCGCGTTGAGCGTTCCACCGATTATGATTGATCCCCGGCCCCTGAAAAAGCTAAGATGACAGGCAATTGAAGGCGGGGACGCCCGCATTTCAAAGGCCAGTAGCTCAGTAGGACAGAGCACTAGATTCCTAATCTGGGGGTCGCCGGTTCGACTCCGGCCTGGCCTACCAATCCTCAGGCCCCGGCAAAGCCGATGTTTTGCCGGGGCCTGAGGATTTAAAATCAGCGTATGATGACCATTGATCCCAACTTGCCGTTTGAAATCTCATACACTCTATCCGGGCCTAGGTCGTCACGAAGCGTTTTTCGAGTTTCGCCGAAGCCCAATCGGCGACCTTCATGGCGACGTAGGCGTTAATGAACGCGAAAAACGCGCAGGCGCAGGCTGTCGCAAGATGCATCTGCCATGGCGCGTCTGGGTGCGCGTCACGCCAGACGCGCTGCAGAATCGTCATTGGATAGTGCGTGCAATAGAGTGGAAATGAGTATCGGCCCAGAAAACGGCAAATCGCCGCCAACTTCACATTCCGGATTTCACCGCCGACGCCGAGCAAAAGGACGAGCGGCATGCCAATGATCACCGCCAGCGCTTCAAACCTGCCGTTAAGGGGATAGCTCGCGGTCAATCCAAGGAATGACAGGATGGCTTTTGAATAAAGCGGGCCGTTATTCGGTTTGATCGGCCGCATTTCCGGCGCAAAGAAGATGAAGGAGAGAATGGCGATGCAAATCCAAAGCGATGCGTTCCCTGTACGGATTTTCCATCCTTTCCGCGCAATCACCATGCCTGCGAGAAGCGGAAAGGTCATTCGCGCCAAGGCCCCCATGTTGCCACTGTGCCACAGATTCTTCCAAGACGCCGGCCAGTTCCCCCCTCCGCTCCAGCAGGACCAACTCGGGCCGTGTGAAAACCGCCTGAAAGTAGTCCGAAGTGATAGGTGAAGGCGATCGCCGCCAACGCCAGCACAAAGAGCATCCAAGTCTTGAGATGCCGTAACACAAGCGCGTAGAGAATGTTGGCAAGATAGATGTAGAACAATGTCCAGAGCGGTCCCTGAAGCGGGTGAAGAAGACGCCATCCTAAAAGACTCGGCGCAGGAAGCATCGTACAGCACCAAAGCGTCAGCAGGCCGAGTTGCCGGAGGTTAAGGTATGGGGTAGCGCGCGGGAGAAGATTGACATACTGCTCGGCCGAAAGGAGATAGCAAGCCGCGCCGATGATCGAGCCAATAATAACGAGCGGATGAAGCCGGATGAGGCGGCGCTTGAAGAAGCTACGGAGCGTCATTCCCTGTTCCCACCGGTGGTCGTATGCATAGACGAGCGTGAATCCGGTGAGGACAAAGAAATACTCCACCGGCAGACATCCGTGGGGTATCAGATGCAGGCCATAACGCGGTATATAATTTTCCGAAAAATGAAGGGCGATGACGATCA
>DUPH01000273.1 GCA_012838435.1 Lentisphaerota bacterium
GCCGGAGGCGGGGCGTTCAGTGCCGCCTCGCGGGCGCGCTGGGCCGCCTGCTTGTTGCTGTAGAACATCCACCCAACCAGCGTCAGGCCCAACAAAATCGCGATAGTCCGCTCTTGATTATTCATAATTCCTCAAAACCCAATCACGGCTTTTTGGGCGGCACCGGGTCGTAACCCGATGGCCCGAACGGCCGACAGCGCATCACGCGCCGCAACGTCAGCAGGCACCCCTTGAAAACACCGTGCGTCCGGAGTGCCTCAATGCAGTAGGCGGAGCAGGTCGGCTCGAAGCGGCAACACCGCCCGAGATGCGGCGACAGCACCACCTGATAGGCTCGCACGAGCAGGATCAGCATCCCGCTCACCGCCCGGCTGACGGCGCTCACAATCCGGCCCATGTGCGCCCTCCGTCATCTCCGTTCGGAACGGTCCGCATCGGCTGGCCGATCCGTCACTTTCGCGCGTACGTACAGTGCTTCCAGATCCCTCATGACCTCTTGGCACCGCTTGCCGGCGATTCCCGCGCGCGCGATCAAAATCACGTCAACATCCGGTGCCAGGCGGTGGCGGCTCAACCGGAACGCCTCGCGCAGCAAGCGCTTGGCCCGGTTGCGATCCACCGCGCGCCGGAATGTCTTTTTGGAAACGACAACGCCGGCCTGGCGGCCGGCGTCAGTCCCGCGCGTCACCCACATAGCCAACGTCCGTCCATAGACCGTCCGCCGCTGTGCGAAGATACGCGCATACTTGGAGGCGTCCAGTCGGAACGGTCCAGACAACGGCAACGCGCCGTTCTCCTTTACTTCGGGACCGTTCATGACGCCCTCAGGCATGGGCCTTACACCTGCGTCAGGCGAGTGCGCCCCTTACGACGGCGGGCCCGGATAATCGCGCGTCCGCCCCGGGTGGCCATGCGGGCGCGAAATCCGATCTTGCGCGCACGCTTGATCTTCGAAGGCTGCCACATCATCTTCATGGTTATCGTCTCCTATCTATCAACGTGAAAAAAGAGGGTTCAGCGTATCATACCGCCCCTAGCATGGTCAACCCGCGTGAAATTTTTTTCTTAATCGCTAGTGACCATCGGTTAGTGACAGGGGCGTGCGAAGATCATGCGTTTCTGGTAAAAGCAGGATACGTTTTTTTTGCTCTATTCGTTGTTTTTCGCGGCGTTGAACGTCGCGAGCAGTTTCTCCAGCCGTGCGACCGTTTCGGTCAGTTCTTTCTGTCTGACGCGCTGCTGCTCGATCACGGCCGCGGGCGCCTTGGCCACGAACCCTTCGTTGCTGAGCTTGGCTTCGACACCTTTGAGGAAACCGCGCGTCTTGTCCAGTTCGGCCTTCACGCGCGCGCTTTCGGCTTCGATATCGACCAGCCCTTCGAGCGGCAGATAAACGGTGCCGAGCTTGCAGAGCGTACCGGGCATGGCTTTCTCGCCGCCGCCCGCGACAACCTCCAGATTGTCCGAGCGCAACTGCTGTTTGAGCGTTTCGGCGTCGGCCTTCAGACGGTCGGCCGTTTCATCGTCCGTCGCCTGAATGATGTAGTGGAGAAACTTAGAGGGCGCGACGTTGTAGTCGGCGCGTAGTGCGCGACCGGCGGTGACCAGTTCGCGCCGGGCATTGACGTAGGCAGTGACCTCGTCGCTCAATCCCCATGCCTCACGCTGCGCGTCGGTGTAGGGTACGGGCCACGGCGCGCGCATGATGCTTTCGGATTCGGCAGCGTAACCCATCTGATGCCATAGCTCTTCGGTGATGAACGGCATGTAAGGATGCAGCAGCTTGAGCGCCTTGGCGAAGACATCGGTCATCACGGCCAGCACTTGGCGGCGACGCGCCTCGTCCGCGCCGTTCAGGTCCTGCTTGGCGTATTCGAGATACCAGTCGCAGAACTGGCTCCAGACGACATCGTAAATCGCGAGCGCGCCGTCTTGCAGGCGGAACGCCTCCAGATGTCCGGTCACATTGCGCACGGCGCTCTCGCAGGTGGCGAGCATGTGACGATCGTCATCGCGCAACAGCGCCGGATCGAGCGTCAACTCGCCGTTGGCCAGCGCGCGCCAGTCTGTGTCGGGCAGCTTCTCCATGTGCATCCGCATGAAACGCGCGGCGTTCCAAATCTTGGTCGCAAAGTTGCGCCCGATCTCGAACTTTTCCATGTTGACGTAGACGTCCATGCCGGTGGAAGTGATCAGCATCAGGCTGAAGCGCAGCGAGTCGGCGCTGTAGGTCTCGATGATGTCGAGCGGGTCGATGGAGTTACCCAGGCTCTTGCTCATCTTACGCCCTTTGTCATCGCGCACCGTGCCGTGCAGATAGACCGTGCGGAAGGGCACGTCGCCCATGAACTTACAACCGGCCATGATCATGCGCGCGACCCAGAAGAAGAGGATGTCCGGCGCGGTGGTCAGGTCGGTGGTCGGATAGTAGAACTTCAGGTCGGGGTGGTCTGCGGGCCAGCCGAAAGTGCTGAAGGGCCAGAGCCACGAGGAGAACCAGGTGTCGAGCACATCCTCATCCTGCGTGATCTGGTCCGCTGCGGCGCCGCATTTCGGACAGGTGTTCGGCGCAGTCTTGGCCGCCCACTCATGTCCGCACGGCGTACAGGTGTAAACCGGGATGCGGTGCCCCCACCAAATCTGGCGCGAGATGCACCAGTCACGGATATTCTCCATCCACTCGAAATAGGTCTTCTCCCAGCGCTGCGGCACAAAGACGATCTTGCCGGTGCGCACGGCCTCGATGGCCGGCTCGGCAAGCGGCTTCATACGCACAAACCACTGTTTGGAGAGGCGCGGCTCGACCACCGTGTCGCAGCGGTAGCAGTGGCCGACCGCGTGTTGATGCGGATCGGTCTTGACCAGCAACCCCTGCGCTTCGAGGTCGGCGATCACCTGCTTGCGGCAGGCGAAACGATCCATACCGGCGTACGGTCCGGCTTCTTCGTTCATCGTGCCGTCGCCATTCATGACATTCAGCATCGGCAGATTGTGGCGCAGCGCTACCTGAAAGTCATTCGGGTCGTGCGCGGGCGTGATCTTCACGACGCCCGTACCGAAAGCGCGGTCCACATAGTCGTCCGCAACAACCGGTATCTCGCGGTTCATGAGCGGCAGCGTCACGCTCTTGCCGATCAGGTCCTGATAACGCTCGTCCGCCGGATTGACGGCCACGGCGGTGTCGCCCAGCATGGTCTCGGGACGTGTGGTCGCGACCACCACCTCGCCGCCGCCCGGAATCGGGTAACGGATGTGCCAGAGATGGCCTTGAGTGTCCTGATGTTCGCTCTCCTCATCCGACAGCGCGGTATGGCAGCGCGGGCACCAGTTGACGATATAGTTGCCGCGATAGATGAGTCCCTCGTCGTAGAGCCGGCAGAACACCTCGGCCACCGCCGCGCTCAGCCCTTCATCCATGGTGAAACGCTCACGCGACCAGTCGCAGCTTGCCCCGAGCTGACGGAGCTGGCGCACAATCGTGCCGCCGTACTCCTTGCGCCACTCCCACACGCGCGCCAGAAACGCCTCGCGTCCGAGATCGCGCCGCGAGAGACCTTCCTTGCGCAGTGCCTTCTCCACCACATTCTGCGTGGCGATACCTGCGTGGTCGGTGCCCGGCATCCAGACCGTGTTGCGCCCCTGCATGCGACGCCAACGCACCAGCACGTCCTGGATCGTGTTGTTGAGCGCGTGGCCCATGTGCAGGATGCCGGTCACATTCGGTGGCGGGATGACGACACTGTAGGGCGTACCACCCCGCGCGGCCTCGTCATGAAACAGCCCGTTTTGCTCCCACCATGCGTACCATTTGTTCTCGACAGACTTCGGATCGTAATGCTTATCCATGTGACACTCTTCACGCTCTTGCGAGGCGCGACCTTTGCGTTTCTAATGCGTCTTGAAAAAAATTGAACGTCCATTAAATCAAAACCGAGGCATCCTGACAAATCATCACGCAAAATCTGCTATCTCGTCAGTTCGGGTTCGCTTGATAGAAAACGCTCCACTCTGGGGGGCATTTTTGGTATCGTGGTCCCCGTTTTTTCAACACAGAGCAAGGAGTGAGTCATGGCCGCGAAAAAGTCGGGGAATACACAACTGGATGCAGTCCTCAATCAGATTCGTAAAGAGTTTGGGGAATCGGCCATCATGCGCATGGGGGATGCCGAAGCCTCCAAGGACATCCCGGTCATCCCCACCGGTGCGTTTTCGTTGGATCTCGCTCTCGGCGTCGGCGGGCTGCCGCGCGGCCGCGTAGTCGAGGTTTACGGGCAGGAATCTTCCGGCAAGACGACACTCGCGCTCCATGTCATTGCAAATGCCCAGAAGGCTGGTGGTCTGGCGGCCTTTGTCGATGCCGAGCATGCAATGGATCCCAACTACGCGCGCCGCATCGGCGTGGATCTGGACAATCTGCTGGTCTCGCAGCCGAACTCGGGTGAAGAGGCGCTCACCATTACCGAGCAGCTCGTCAAGAGCGGCGCGCTGGATGTGGTCGTGATCGACTCCGTCGCGGCGCTCACCCCGCAGGCTGAGATCGACGGCAACATGGGCGATGCCCACATGGGCTTGCAGGCGCGCCTGATGTCGCAGGCGATGCGCAAGCTCACCAGCGCCATCTCGCAGACCAAGACCCTCTGCCTCTTCACCAACCAAGTGCGCGACAAGATCGGCGTGATGTTCGGCAACCCCGAGACCACGCCCGGCGGTAAGGCGCTCAAGTTTTACGCCTCGGTGCGCTTGCAGGTGCAGCGCATCGGCGCGATCAAAAACCCCGCCGGTGCCGTGATCGGCAATCGCACGCGCGTCAAGGTCGTCAAGAACAAGGTCGCGCCCCCCTTCACCGAGGCGGAGTTTGACATTCTCTACGACCGCGGCATCTCATGGGAAGGCTCGGTGCTCGATGCCGCGATCGCGAACAACGTGGTTGCCAAGCGTGGCTCGTGGTTGAGCTTCGAGTCGGAACAGATCGGCCAGGGTTCAATCGCCGCCACCGAGTTCTTGCGCAACAACCCCGAGGTCGTCGAGCGGATCATCGCCAAGATCAAGGGCGAGCCTCCCGTCGTCATCGGGGAAAAGGGCAAAGACGAAAGCGCGAAGTAAAACACACCATGAAACTCACAGCAGACCAACTCCGCGATAAGTATCTCACCTTTTTCGAATCCAAAGGCCACGCCGTTATTTCGGGTGCCTCGCTGATTCCGGAGAACGACCCGACCGTGCTCTTCACCACTGCGGGCATGCACCCGCTCGTTCCTTATCTGTTGGGCGAGCCGCACCCTGCGGGCCGACGCCTGACCAACGTGCAGAAGTGCGTGCGCACCGGCGACATTGACGCCGTGGGCGACTCCTGCCACTTGACCTTCTTCGAGATGCTCGGCAATTGGTCGCTCGGCGACTATTTCAAGAAAGAGGCGATCGCGTGGTCGTTCGAGTTTCTCACGCAGCACCTCGGCTTCGCGCCGGACCAACTCAGCGTCACCGTCTTCGCGGGCGAGGACGGCATTCCGCGTGATGATGAGTCAATCGCCATCTGGAAGAGCCTCGGCATCCCCGAAGAGCGCATCTACGCGCTGCCCAAGGAGGACAACTGGTGGGGGCCGGCCGGCACCACCGGCCCCTGCGGGCCTGACACCGAGATGTTCATCGACAACGGTCAACCCGCCTGCGGCCCGGAGTGCCGTCCCGGTTGCCATTGCGGCAAGTACATCGAGATCTGGAACGACGTCTTCATGCAGTACAACAAGACGGCGGAAGGCACCTACGAGCCGCTCAAGCAGCACAACGTCGACACCGGCATGGGCGTCGAGCGTACCATCTGCATGATGAACGGCCTCGAAACGGTCTTCGAGACCGAACTCTTCGCGCCGCTCATGGCCCGGATCAAGGAACTGTCGACCGTCCGCCCGGACGAGGAGACCGCCGTGCGCGCCGAACGCATCATCGCGGACCACATGCGCACTTCGGTCTTTATCCTCGGCGACCCCAAAGGCGGCGTCAAGCCCGGTAACATCGGTGCAAACTACGTGCTGCGTCGCCTGATCCGCCGCTCCGTGCGCTACGCCAAGCTGCTGGGTATCGAGTCTGGCTACACTCGTATCCTGGCGGAAATCGTGATCGATAACTACAAGCATGTCTATCCCGAACTGGAGGCGAACCGCGCGACGGTGCTTGATGAGCTGACCGCTGAGGAGGCGCGTTTTGAAAAAACGCTCGCCGCCGGCCAGCGCGAGTTCGACAAGGTCGCGGGCGCGCTCAAGCAGCACGGACAAACCACCCTCTCGGGGCGTACCGCCTTTAAGCTCTACGATACGTACGGCTTCCCGCTGGAGTTCACCGAGGAACTCGCCGCCGAGCAAGGGTTTGCCGTGGATCGCCAAGGCTACGAAGAGGCGTTCAAAAAGCACCAGGAACTCTCCAAGCAGGGCGACGCCACCTTCAAGGGCGGACTGGCCGACAACACGGTCGCCACCACGCGCCTGCACACCGCCACCCATCTGCTGCACAAGGCGTTGCAGATGGTGCTCGGCCCGCACGTCCAACAGAAGGGCTCCAACATCACATCCGAGCGCCTGCGCTTCGACTTCTCGCATCCCGAAAAAATGACGCCCGAGCAGATCAAACAGGTGGAGGAGATCGTCAACGACGTGATCCAACGTAATCTGCCGGTCACGATGGAGACCATGAGCATTGAGGAGGCCAAAGCTAAAGGCGCAGCCGCCCTGTTCACCGCCAAATACGGCGAGCAAGTCAAGGTCTACGCCGCCGGCGACTTCTCGCTGGAGGTCTGCGGCGGCCCGCACGCCGCCACCACCGGCGAGCTGGGCGGCTTCAAAATCAAGAAAGAGGAGTCCTCATCAGCCGGCGTCCGCCGCATTAAGGCCGTGATCACCGCTAAAACGTAAGAACCGTACTTTTTACACTGGAATCACAGGGTTTAATGTGATAATCTGTGGCGATTTCTTTGGAAAATGACCGAGGTACGAGGGTACGGATGATGAAACAGGCCGATGACACTCAAAAAGTTTCTGCGTATGCGCAGGCCGGGGTGGATATAGATTCTAAGATGTCCGGCATCGAGGTCATCAAGACGATGGTGCGTACTACCGCCACCAAGGGGGTCGTGGGCGGAATTGGCGGCTTCGGCGGTCTCTTTCAATCACCGGGCAAGGAGAACCTACTGGTCGCCAGCACCGATGGCGTCGGCACCAAGCTCAAGGTCGCCGTCATCGCCAAAAAGCACGATACAGTCGGTCAAGACCTCGTCAACCATTGCGTCAACGATATCCTCGTCCAGGGCGCCAAGCCGTTGTTTTTCCTAGATTACATCGGGGCTTCGCGCTTTGACCCTGTGGTTTTCAAAGATGTGGTCTCCGGGCTGTGCAAAGCCTGTAAGGAGAATGGTTGCGCACTACTGGGCGGCGAGACCGCCGAGATGCCCGGGCTCTATCCGCAGAACGAGTACGACTTAGTCGGCACGATCGTGGGAACGGTTCCTCGCAAACAGCTCATCACCGGCAAAAAGATCAAACCTGGCGACGTCATCATCGGCCTCCCCTCCGGCGGCCTGCAGACGAACGGCTTCTCACTGGCGCGCAAGGTGATCTTTGACCAGTGCGGACTGACGCCGCAGGATCTGTTGCCAGGCACCCGCTACACCGTGACCGAGGCGCTACTGGCTCTTCACCGCAGTTTTCTGAAGCCCGTCACCGCCCTGATGGCGCAAGTGCCCGTACACGGCATGGCGCATATCACCGGCGGCGGATTTGTGGACAACATTCCGCGCGTGCTGCCCGAAAATTGTACGGCCGTCATCAACCGCTCAAGCTGGCGCGTGCCCACGCTCTTCACCTTCATCGAGCGCCAGGGCCGGGTCGACCGCGACGAGATGTACCGGGTCTTCAATATGGGCATCGGCTTCTGCATCATCGTGCGCCAGAAAGACGCCTCCGCCGCCATGGCGCTACTTTCCAAAGCGCGCCAAGCACCGGTCCTGATCGGAGCGATCGAAAAAGGACCGCGGAAGGTGATCTACCGCGACAGCTAGGTTGCCGTCACAGCACGCGCAAAAAAACACGCCTGCGGCGCAAAACCGCAGGCGTGACTTCTTTGCAACGGTCGCGTTGCGTGTTACTTCTTCGCTGCCGCCTTCTTAGCAGGGGCCTTCTTAGCAGGGGCCTTCTTAGCAGGGGCTGCTGCCTTCTTCGCGGGGGCTTTCTTCGCCGGAGCTGCTTTCTTGGCAGCCGGTGCCTTCGCAACCGCTTTCTTCGCAGGAGCCGCCTTCTTGGCAGGTGCCTTCTTCGCTGCCGGAGCCGCCTTCTTCACGGGAGCCTTCGCGACCGCTTTCTTCGCAGGAGCCGCCTTCTTGGCAGGTGCCTTCTTCGCTGCAGGAGCCGCCTTCTTCACGGGAGCCTTCGCGACCGCTTTCTTCGTCGGGGCTGCCGCCTTCTTCACGGGAGCTTTCTTGGCGGCCGGAGCCGCTTTTTTCGCGGGAGCCTTCGCAACCGCTTTCTTCGCAGGCGTCGCCTTCTTAGCAGGAGCTGCCTTCGCTGCCGCCTTCTTCGCGGGAGCCTTTTTCGCAGGAGCTGCTTTCTTTGCTGTGGCCATTGCGCTTTCCTTTCGTTAGGTTGAACCCGTTAACATCAACAGACCGCCGCACCACGAGAGAGTGCGTCGATATGTTGTTATGTCCACAATGTAGCGTGTGCTGGAAAAAATGCAAGGACTGTTTTAGGAAAAATGAAATTTTTTTTTACACGCGCGCCATCGAGAACTTGAACCCTGTTTGTTGACGGCTCTGTTTGTGAGATGGTATGCTTAAGGCAATCTGAGTTGGAAACATGCAGAAAAAACGAGATACCTTCGTTGACAGTGCGTTGTATTCGTTGCCCTTGCAGAGCGAGGTCAATGCGGTGTTGCATCTGTTGCATGCGCAACCAGGTGCGGTCCGTACGGGATTAGATGTGGGGTTCACCAATGCGGGCGTCAGCCGCACGCTGCGTTTGGTCGGCGGGTGCTGGATGACCGTGGAGCCCACACAACAACGGCGCTCGCTGGTGGCGGCGGCGTTGGGACAAGAGACGGTACTGAGCCTCGGCAAGGATGGAGAATTGCCTTTTGAGGATAAGCAGTTCGATGCCGTCGTGCTTGCACACGGGGTGCTGTCAGATAATTTTCACGCTGGTGCCATCGTCAAGGAGTGCCACCGGGTGCTCAAGACGGGCGGAATATTCTTGCTGACGGTGGCATATCGCAAACCGCTGGGCCTGGCGGCTGTGCTGAGCGGGCGGCGCATGGCGTTCGGTGCTGCAGAAAGCTACACTGAATCCGACATCTTCCACCTGCTGAAAGATGGATTCGATGTGCTCGGGTTCAGGTTTTCCTGTCGCTTCTGGGTGCAGATGGTACGGCAATGGGACAGCCGCCGCAGGGGTTCCGGAATCCGTGGCACGAACACCATCTGGTTGCGAATACTGTATAGGATTGCATGGCTGATGGACCTGCCGCTGTTCTGGACGCGCGGTCATCAGATGACCGTTTACAGCCGACGCAAAGGTTGGCGCTCTAAACATGTGAGCGTGCTCGGCAAACACACGCCGGTTTCGGACGCGATCCTATTCAACCCGCGCCGCGAAGGCAGCCAACTCTCGCTGGACAAGTTCAAATGAGGCGAAGGATTTTGGGATTTAGGATTTGGGATTCAGGATTTAGGATTTCCAGGTTTCATTACTTGCGGAACATCGGGAGGAGCAAGCGTCTGCTTGCCCGGCGGCGGTCATGCCGCCCTTTGCGACTCGCGCTTCTTAAGGTCGCCAGCGCGGCGCTTGTGTTCACGTTTTCTGTGGTCCGCGCCGACGAGGAGACTGCGGCCGCGATGGAGGAGGTCCGGGGCGCGGTCGAGCGATTCGTGAACGCACGAACGGCGGGCAGCACCGATGATTTTTTGGTGGCGGTGGCAAAGGTCCGGGAGATGGCCGATGCCGGCCAGACGTTTTTCCGTTTTCTACTGGCGGTGCATGCCGCACAAGAGCCGCTCTGCGCGTTATCGGCCGAACAGCGGGAGCGTTATCTGAATGAGGGACGGCCATTGATACGCGCGCACGCCCGGGAACGTAACGCGTTGGCTCAATATCTGGTAGGGCTGGACTGCGATCTTAATCTGAATCAGCCGGAAGAGGCACGCGACTGGTACCAGCAGGCTGCGGCACAGGGCCAGGCCTTAGCGCAAAACGCACTGGGACTTATCTACTATCGCGGCCAGGGGGTTCCGCAAGATGATGATAAGGCCGGCGAATATTTCCGGCAGGCTGCGCTGCAAGGAGACCGCAACGGCGAGTACAATCTGGCCGCGCTCTATGCGCAGGGACGCGGCGTGCCCAAGGATGAGGGCATGGCGTTCGTGCTCTACACGCGCGCCGCCGAGAAGGGGCATTCGAGCGCCATGAACAACCTCGGCTGGCTCTATCAGGAGGGACGCGGAACCGAAAAAGATTTAATCGCTGCGGCCAATTGGTATCGTCGCTCGGCGGAGTCCGGCAATGCCGATGGCCAGTTCAACTATGGCTTTGTCTGCGCCCGGGGGCGCGGCGTACCGCGTAATCCGCGCGAGGCTGGCTTGTGGTTCGCGCGCGCCGCAAACCAAGGGCACACCGAAGCACAGGTTAACATTGGCCTGCTCTACCGCGATGGTGACGGTGTCAAACAAGACAACCGCAGGGCGCTCACTTGGTTCGCCAGAGCCGCCGAAAAGCGCCATGCGATGGCGCAGTTTTTCATCGGGCAGATGTATGAGGAGGGACGCGGCGTGCCACAAGACCATGAGCGCGCCTTCAACTGGTACACGAAGGCGGCGGAGCAGGCGAACCCGCGCGCGATTCATGCGCTCGGCACTTTTCACTACCGCGGGATCGTAGTACCGAAGGACTACGCGCAGGCTGAACAGCATTACCGCCGCGCTGCCGAAGCTGGAGTCCCCGCCGCGCAAAACAATCTCGGCATGCTTTACCTGCGGGGCGAGGGCGTGCCTCAAGATCATGCCCTCGCCGCAAAGTGGTTCAAGGCCGCTGCTGATCAAGGTGCCGCCAGCGCAGCTTACAATCTGGCAACCCTGTACGAATATGGGCGCGGAGTCGAGATGAGCCATGTCCGCGCGGTCGAGTTATTTAAACAGGCCGCGCGACAAGGTCACGTTGGCGCTGCGGAGTGGCTCTTCAAAAATGGCTATACTTCGTGGGGCGAGAAAGAGCGTTAGGAAAGGGAGCAGGCATGTATTACATCGGACCGCATGTGTCCATCGGAGGCGGCGTGGCCAACGCGCCGAAGAACGCCAAAGCGCTAGGTGCGACAGGCTTTGGCATGTTTGTGAAAAACCAGCGGCAGTGGACCGCCGCGCCGTACACGCCCGCTGACATCGAAGCGTTTAAGCAGCAGATGACGGTAGACGGCTATACTGCCGCCCAAGTGATGCCGCACGCCGGCTACCTCATCAATCTCGCTAACCCGGATGAGGAGGCACACGCAAAATCGATGGGCGCGTTGATTGATGAGATCCGGCGCTGCATGGCGTTGGGACTCGACAAGCTGAATTTCCATCCCGGCAGTCACCTGCGAAAGCTGACGCCTGAAGCGGCGTGCACGCGCGTGGCGCAGTCGATCAACGCCGCACTGGCGCAGACGCAGGATGTGACGCTGGTGATCGAGAACACCGCCGGTAGCGGCGGTAATCTGGGCGCTCCGTTTGAGGAGATCCGCGCCATCATCGACGGCGTGGACGACCGGACGCGCGTGGGCGTTTGCCTGGATACGATGCACGCCTTCGCCGCAGGGTATGATCTCCGTACCCGCGACGGTTTTCTGACAACGATGGAGCACTTTGACCGGACGGTCGGCTTCTCGTATCTGCGCGGCATGCACCTCAACGATTCCAAGGTGGCACTCAACTCACGCGTCGACCGGCATGAGTCGCTGGGGCGGGGATTACTGGGCATTGAAGTTTTTCGCTGCATCATGACCGACGCGCGTTTTAAGAACATGCCGTTGGTGTTGGAGACGCCAAACGAGGAGCTGTGGGAGCAGGAGATCCAGCAGTTGATGGCGATGCAATGATCTGATTTGGGACATGATTGACATGATTGACATGATTGACATGATTGAGGCGCGGCATTGGAGCCGCTGGGACGAAGCAGTGGAGGGAAAGCAGTGCGCATCCGGTTCTGTGGGCGGCATTCACGCCGCTCCGGTAGCCCCAAAATCTTTGCGCCTCCGCATCTCTGCGTTAATACTTGTGGCCGGTTTGGTGGCTGTGTTGCCGCCGGCGTGTTTCGGCGGCGAAGCAATGCTCGGCATGGGCGGAGCCTTGACACTCAGCGAACCCGCACTCGAACTGAAAGGCAGTCTCTTCACAAAGGGCTGGCAGCGTGGTGTCTCCGCCTCCGGCTTCACGTTCCCCGACGAGAAGAACGGTACATGCGCATGCGCCTTGAAGCTTTCGGACAAAGAACAGGTTGCCGTTAAAGTAAAAGTGGTGCCGGCCGCTGATGGTGCGATCCACGCGCACTACACCTTCACGCCGAAGGCCGCGCTTGAGCTGAACAGCCTCTTTGTCAGCACCCGCTTCCCCGCACAGAAGGCAATCGGCGGACGCTGGCGGGCCGATCAAAAGTCGGGCGTCTTCCCCGAGAAGGAAGGTGCACTTTCGCTCTTCAGCGGCAAAGTCAAAGAACTGGAGATCGAGATGCCGCCACCCGCCGCGCAGCGTCTTGTCTTTACGTTCGATGAACCGACCTCTGTTTTGATCCAAGACAGCCGTCGCTGGAGCGATGTATTTAGCCTCCGCGTCATCGTCGGCGGTTCAGGACTCTATCCAGTCGGCAAGTCGCTTCAGGTCGGGTTCACGCTCAAGACGCACGCGCCGCTCACCCTGACGTACGATCAGCCGGTGATGCTAGAAGCAGGACCGGAATGGGTGACACTCGCGTATGAGAAGGAGATTGTCCCAGGATCCGCGCTCGATTTTTCCGGCATGGGGTTCACCGACGCGCCGGCCGGCAAGTACGGATGGCTCAAGGCGGTCGGCCCGCACTTCGAGTTTGAAGGCAAGCCCGGTGTCGCGCAGCGCTTCTACGGCGTCAACTTCTGCGGCACGGCCAACTTCCCGTCGCAAGAGCAGGCCGACCAACTCACGGACCGCTTGGTGCGCTTGGGCTATAACAGCGTGCGTATCCACCATCACGACAACGGCTGCGTGCAGGGAAGTCCGGACGCATTGACGCTCAACCCTGACCAAATGGCGCGGCTCGACGGTTTTCTGGCCGCCTGTTACAAACGCGGACTCTACGTGACCACCGACCTGTACGTCTCGCGCCGGGTTGCCTGGCGTCACATCGGCATTGATAAGGACGGTCAGGTGGATGATATACAGGTTCTCAAGGCGTTGATCGCGGTACACGAGCCAGCCTTCCAGAATTGGGTCGCGTTCGCGCGTGCGTTTCTCAATCACGTCAACCCGCACACCGGCCGCCGCTACGCCGACGAGCCGGGTATGCCGTTCATCGCATTGATCAACGAAGGATCGATCGGTTATGCCAGAGCCGAGGCGCGCCAAACCCCGGCCATGCAAGCCGCATGGACCGCGTGGCTGGCCGAGCAGCGCGCCAAAAACCCTGCCGCCTATGCCGATATTCCGGACACGATGCCGTTGCGCATGTCTGGTCGTGAAGGCGCGGCGGTGGCGCGCTTTGTGGCCGATATCGAGGCACGCATGGTCGCACGCATGAAAGCTTTTCTGCGTGATGAGATCGGCTGCCGCGCCTTGATCTCGAACTACAACTGCGGCACGCACTACACCACGCTTCAGCCGGTGCGCGAGACGCTGTACGATTATGTGGACGACCACTTTTACGTCGACCACCCGCGTTTTCTCGACAAGCGCTGGGCGTTACCGAGCCGTTGCGGTAACGAAAACCCGTTGCGTACCGGTTGCGTGGTGCCGTGCGGTGTCGCGTTCACCCGTCTCGCCAACAAACCATTCACCGTCTCGGAATATAACTTTTCCGGGCCCGGTATGTATCGCGGCGTCGGTGGAATCATGACCGGCGCGATGGGCGCGCTGCAGGACTGGAGCGCGCTGTGGCGCTTTGCCTATTCGCACCGACTGGAAAACATGTTCTCCACGAACAGTTTCGCCGGATATTTCGATGTGGCGACCGATCCGCTTTCGCAGGCGTCGGACCGTGCGTCGATCTGCCTCTTCCTGCGCCGTGACCTCGCGCCCCTATCGTCGCGCGTAGCGATTCATATCGCGCAGCAGGCGGACAGCAAAGGCGCGGTACTGCCCGAGATCGCGCAACGGGTTGCGCCCGACTGGCGCGTTGCAGCGTGGAACGCGCAGGTCGGGACGTATGCGTCAACGGCGCCTCTTGCGAACTGGCGCTTGCTGCCGGAGAACGAAGCGTATGCGACCGGCACGGTGGCATGCGTCGCATCGTTGACGAATACGGTCGGCCCCTTGGCGATTGACCAGGTGCGCGGCGCATTCACGCTGAATACCGAGCGCACGATGGGCGGTTTCGCGGAGGAGGGAAGCATCTCGGCCGGTGCGTTGAAGGTGACGTTGCGCGGGACGCCCGCCACGGTCTGGGTGAGTGCGCTTGACGACCAGCCGGTGACCTGCAGCCGGCGGTTGCTGCTCACGCACTTGACCGATGTGCAGAACACCCACGTCAAATATGCGGATCAAGCGCGCAAGACCCTGCTGGTGTGGGGCAAGACGCCGCATCTCGTGCGCGTGGGACAGGCGGAGATCGCGCTCAAGGTACAGCATCCCGAAGCCTGCACCGTCTATGCGCTCGCGACCAGTGGACGCCGCCTGGACCGAGTACCTGCCCGCGTGGTCGACGGTGCGCTGTGCTTCACCGCCGATGTCGCCCATCCGGAAGGTGCACGGCTGCTTTACGAGATCGTTAACGAATAGCGAGTGACCATGCAGAACTTTGACATTCTGATTTTGACGGCAGCCAACGAGGCGCAGGCCGAGGGATATCGTGCACAGCTTGCCTGGCGGTGCGCGAACGGGTTGATCCCGCCGGGAACCGAAACGCGGGTGATCACCGATCCCGGCGGCCGCCGCGTGGGTTCGCTTGGTGCCACGCTGAATGTGCTGGCGCAGGTGGCGGACGGCCGGGGCGAAGTAGCCTTTGCCGGTCGGCGCATCCTCATCTGCCACTCGGGAGGCGACAGTCGGCGTACGCCGGCCTACGCGGCGCAAGGCAAGGTGTTTACGCCGGTACCGACAACAGGCCCTGCGGGGCAACCGCTCGCGCTGTTTGATTTGATCCTGCGCACTGTGTCGGCTCTGCCCGCGCCTGCGGGTGGCCATGTGCTGATCACCTCCGGCGACGTGCTGCTCACCTTCGATCATGCGTCGGTGGATTTTTCGCAGCCGGGTATCACGGGCGTCGCCTACTTCGGGCCGGTCGAGCGTGGTTCGCGGCACGGCGTGTATGTGCCGTCTGGTTTCGGTGCGAACCCGCAACGTACGGAGTGCGTGCCGGTCGTCGACTTTCTGCAAAAGCCCTCCGAGACAGAGGCGCGTGCATGCGGGGCGGTGGATCCACTCGGCCATGTGGCAGTGGACACCGGGCTCATCAGTCTGACGCCCGAAGTCTGCGCGCGGCTGGTCGCGCTGAGCGTCGGGCGACAGAGCGGTGCAAAGCGGACGGCACCCACGCTGTTGGATGCGATCACCGGCGGCGACTGTCCGCCGCTGGACCTTTACGAAGAGCTGACCATGGCGGCCGCGCCGCACTTTGACGAGGCGCGTTATCTGGATCGGTTTGTGACGGCGCGCGGACACGATGCGGCTCACCGGCGGCGATTGCGTGCTTTTTACCGCGCGTTGCGCGGGGTGCCGTTTCAGGTCAACATCGTGCCGTACTGTGATTTCTTCCATATCGGTAGCAGTCGTGAGCTACTGGCGGGATTTTCGGGGTTGTCGCGCACGGCACAGACTTACGGATTCGCCAACGGTAGCGGCGCGTGCGTGACCAGTAGCGGCGAGACTGGCCGAGCATTTGTGTTCAACGCGCGGATCGCGTGCCCGTTCACGACGGGCAATGCACTGGTGGAGTCGGTACACGCCATAGCATGCGCGGGACTGGAACTGGAAGGCGAGAACATCCTGACTGGTCTGCCCCCAGAAGCGAGTGTGGCGATACGGTTACCGCCGGGTACGGGGCTGGTGGTGCTGCCAATCGGCGCACGCCACTGGGCGGCAGTGGCGTACGGACTTGACGACGATTTCAAAACACCGTTCGGCGGCGCGGCACCCTGTCGCTTTCTCAACGTGCCGATCGAACAGGTACTGATGCGCGTGGGCATGAAACCCGCGCGCGTGTGGTGCGACGACGAACACGACGGTCTCTGGCGTGCGCGTCTGTGGCGCGTGGGAGCATTGGACGATGTGCTGACCGAAGCTGTGGCGCTGGCGCGGATCGCCGCAGCGGAGGAGGATACCGTCGAGCCGTCGGACCGGATCGTCGGCCGCGGGAAGCGTTACAGCTTGGCCGAGCTGCTACCCCGCGTGAACCACGCGCGTCTGTTGGCCATGCGCGCTGAGATCCGGCGTCAGGTGAATCTGATGAACGTGGCTACGCGTGTGCTGGAGAACGATGCGCTACCGGCGGCTAAAGTGTGTGACGAGATCCACACCGCTGAAGAGGCGATGTGCGCATTGCGGCAGCTTGCCGACCTATTGGACGGCGCGGCACGGGGCGAACCACTGTTGCGCGCGCGTATCTTGCGACTGATGACGATGATCAGCGAGGCGTTTGCCGGACAAATCACCGTACCCGCCCTGCCCTCTTACCTGTCTGAGGTGGCGACGTCGGTGGCGGTGCGTTTCGAGCCCTGTCGGCAGCCGCGGCCAGCGGCAATCCTGCACGATCAGGTGGTATGGGTCACCACACCGGTGCGCATCGATTTCGCGGGAGGCTGGTCTGATACGCCGCCGATCTGCACTGAACGCGGCGGCACGGTACTCAATGCAGCGGTCACGCTCAACGGACTCTATCCGATCCAAGTCATGGCCAAACTCAATACGGTGGGATGTATCCGCCTGTCGAGCATTGATCTGGGCGAACGCAAGGAAATCCGCACCACGGGCGAGTTGCTCGACCACCACGATCCGCACGACTGGGCGGCGTTAGCCAAGGCCGCATTGATTCTGGCCGGCATCGGTCCGTCACAGCGCGAGGAGCCTCTGGCCAAATGGCTCAAGACACTGGGCGGCGGTCTGGACCTCACGATCTTCTCAGCGCTGCCAAAAGGCTCGGGCATGGGCACGAGTTCGGTCTTGGGCGCGGCGGTCATTGCCTGCCTCGACCGTGTGTTGGGCGTGCCATTCAACACCGACCGCCTGATCCGTATGACGTCGATTCTCGAACAGCGGATGTGTACGGGCGGTGGCTGGCAGGATCAAGTCGGCGGTATCGTGCCGGGCGTGAAATTGATCCGCACGCAGCCGGGGCCGGATCAGACGGTCTCGCTGCGCTGGACGGTTTTCGACATGTCGGAAGGCAGCGAGTTGAAGCAGCGTTGTCTGCTCTACTTCACCGGACAGAAGCGCATGGCGCGCAACATCCTGCAGAACGTGGTCTCCGGCTATCTCGCGCGTGATCCCGTGATCCTACAAACCGTGGAGGCACTCAAGGTGTCGGCGCTGGCAACCAAAGAAGCGCTCGATGCGCGGAATATCGACGGTTTCGCGGCTGGCGTGGCGCACTACTGGGAATTGAAAAAACGCATTGATCCGGGATCAACCAACACATCAATCGAAGCGCTTCTCGCCTCGGTCTCGCGTGAGACGCTGGCGGCGCTCCTGCCCGGAGCAGGCGGCGGAGGCTTTATCTTCATGATCGCCAAGAACGCAGCGGCGGCGGAACGCATCCGTGCGCGTTTTGAAGCCCATCCGCCGAACGAGCATGCACGCTTCTTCGATTTTGATGTCGACCGGCAAGGGCTGAAGGTCACGGTGCTCTGATGAAAGCATTGATCCAGCGTGTTTCCGAGGCGTCCGTCGAAGTGGATGGACAGCGTGTGGCAGAAATCGGCCAAGGGCTGTTGGTGTTGCTCGGCATCACACACAGCGACGGCATGGACGACGTGGCGTGGCTGGGACGCAAGATTCCCGCGCTGCGGATCTTCGAGGATGAAGCGGGATTGATGAATCGCTCCGTTCAGGACATCGGCGGTTCGGTTCTCGTGGTCTCGCAGTTCACGCTGTATGCGGATACACACAAAGGCAACCGCCCCAGTTTCGTGGCGGCGGCGCGTCCAGAGCATGCCGAGCCGCTCTACGAAGCACTCGTGCGCCACCTGCGCGACGCACTCGGCGCGTCACGCATCGGCACCGGCGTCTTCGGCGCGGAGATGAAAGTGCGCCTACTCAACGACGGGCCGGTCACGGTTGAGTTAATAACGAATAGTGAATAACTAATAACGGGGAGCCGAGATTTGGTTTTAACCGCGAATTGTGCGAAAAGGTTTGGAGGAAGGAGTATGAACGACAGAATGATGAAGTTGATACGCATGTGTGTAGCGGGATGTCTGCTGGGTATGTGCGGCGGGGTGGAGGCGGCGGACTATTTCAAGATACGCGGCGGCATTCCTAACAGCCAGTACTTTTTCAAGAATGACAAGGTCGGCAACCAGTATCTCTTTTTCATCGGCAATGAGGTTTTGTCGGGCGCGGGTCTTAAGGATCAGAGCCTGCGTTACTCGACACAGATGACGCAAGCCTTCAAACGCCACTACCCTAACGCCAACCCAATCGAGACGCGTCACATGCAGCCCGGTGGAAGCTGGTTCGGCCTTTACCGCTGTAGCCGCGGGCAAGCGGTCTTCGGTGAGGTGATCTGCAGCGGCCATCTGGCGATTCTCGATTTCGCAGCGGGTGACCGAGAGACGAAGCCCGCGCAGGCCGCGCTCGCGCTCGAAGGTCTGCTGCGCCAGATCACGCTCTACCGCGCCACCCACAGCCGGATCCTCGTCTACACCCTGACCCCCGAACTGCTCGCCGATTATCGTGCCGACCGTGTTCCGGAGTATATCCGCATCTGTGAGCAACTCGCCGACCACTACGATGTACCCAGCCTGAATCTCGCACGCTATGCCGCCGACAAGATCAAGGCCGGTCAAATCAGTTTCGAGGCTTTCTCCACCGATGGCATCCGTCCTACCGACGCCGGCGCGCGGCTCTATGCCGAGGCTGTCACGGCGTTCGTTGACGCATTGATCGCGGCCAAGACGGTTCCCGAAAAACCGACGCCCGTCAAGTTGCCCGCGCCGCTCTTTGCGGAAAGCGATGACAACGGACGCATCGTGGCCTATGAACATCCGGCGGTGCAACGCGAAGGTTCTTGGCGGCCGGGGCAGACCAGTCCAGTGCCGCCGTTCCGCCACGTGCTGGTTTCGGAGCGCGTCGGCGACACCTTGACGCTCGCCTTCAAAGGCTCGGAGATCGGCCTGATCGACGTGGCCGCGCCAGACGGAGCGGCGCTGGCCTATGCCGTGGACGGCGCTCCGTTTCAGACACTCGCGTCGCCTCGGGACGCGACGGCACCCGCCATGCGCCCAATCGCGCTGGCCAGCGGTCTCGACCGTAATGCCGAGCACACGCTGACACTCAAGACCGCTTCGCCCGGCATTGCGCGCATCGGCGGCTTCCTGCTCAACGGCACGGTCAAGGATGCCTTCGCCGGTTTGAACACGCTGCAGCGCATCGACGCCATCTACGCTGCGATGGACCCGATCACCTACACACCGCCGCCGAAGCGTTTCGAGCATCTGCCCAAAACTCTCGCCACCCTGCGCGGCGGCGGCACATTGCGCATGGTGTTGCTTGGCGACAGCATCATGGGTAACACCTCCGCCTCCTCTTTCGAACTGCTGCTGATGCGCGACTATCCCAGCGCGAAGATCATCAAGATCGCGTCACTGCGCAGTTCCACCGGCTGCACCTACTACCGCGAAGAGAACCGCGTGCAGGAGTATGTGCTACGTCACGAGCCCGACCTCGTGTTGATCGGCGGCATCTCCAATCGCGGCGACGCCGAGGCCATACGCGACGTGGTGCGGCAGGTCCGCGCTGCACGCCCCGACACCGAGTTCCTGCTGTTGACGCCGGTCTTCGGCGCTATGCGCGACGAACACATCAAGAGCTTCACGCGTGAGATCGATACATCGACCAACAATTTCCGGCACAACCTGATGAAGGTGGCCGCCGAAGAGCACTGCGCGTTTTTCGATATGACCGGCCCTTGGTGGAGCTACATCCAGGAGAGCGGCAAATGCTATGGCTGGTTCATGGGCGACGCCGTCCACGCCAACGAGCGCGGCTGTCAGATCATCGGCCGTTTGCTGCGCGAATGGTTCAAGAGCGAATGAGCGCCGTGCTCACTCGTTGAGCTTGTCCTGATAGGCGCAGCGACGCACCTTCTGAATGGAGGTCCGCTCTAGCGGCTCGCGCTGCACGATGATCTTACGCGGGTGCTTGTAATCCGCAAGGCTTGCGCACTGCTTGCGGACGCGCTCACGGACAAGGACCTCGACCTCCTGCAGCGGCGGCTCCGTGCCGTTGTGGGCAGCGGCGAGAGCCTCCCAATCGGGCGAGATGATGGTACCCACACGTTCACCGGGCACTTGGCCAACGGTATAACCAAGCACAATGACATCCGCAATCAACGGGTCGCGCGCGATAACGTTTTCGACCTCTTCGGGGTAGATGTTTTTCCCCTCGCGATTGACGATAAGCGCTTTTTTGCGGCCACGGATGGTGAGGAAACCATCTGCATCTATCGAGGCAAGGTCTCCGGTACGCAACCATTCGCCGTCAAAGGCCTCGCGGGTGGCGGCAATGTTTTTGAGGTACCCTTTCATGACGATCGGACCGCGGACCTGCAGCTCGCCGACGCCCATCTCGTCGGCATCCGCCAGCCGGATTTCGATGTTCGGCAACTTTTTGCCGACAGTGCCGATGCGGGCCTGACGGATGTTGGTGATGGAGACGACCGGCGAACACTCGGTCAGGCCATAGCCTTCGACAATCGGTACGCCCAGCCTGCTGAATCCCTCCAGCACGTGGAGCGGGCACGGTGCGCCGCCGACAATCAGGAAACGCAGCCGCCCTCCGAGGCTTCTGAGCACCTTCTTGCCGACTAGCCGACCGAGGCCGACCTTTACCAGACATCGGGCGACGACGCTGCGCTTGATCTTGTCATCAATCTTGTCGAACAACTTTTCCGCCAGCAGCGGCACGGCGATGAAAACCGAGGGGCGCAGCGTCTTGATGTCGTCGCCGATGGTGCGCAGGCTTTCGACGAAGTACATGCCGCAGCCTTTTACCAGCGGCACCACGAAATTGGCCGTGAATGAGAAGGCGTGGAAGAGCGGCAACACAACCAAGAAATCATCCTTGGACGTGACGATGTCGCTGACAGCCTCGAGACTGCCGAGCGCATCGCTGCAGAAGTTGAGGTGGGTGAGCATCGCGCCCTTGGGCTTGCCGGTCGTGCCCGAGGTATAGATGATCGAGGCGACATCCTGTGGCGCGGGGATGTGGGAGGCATACCAGGCCGGGGGTTGCCCGCGTACGCTCTCACGCAAGGTCTCGTAGTCGTAACAGGGACGGCCGGCGATGGGGGCCAGCGGCTCGCTGCCGCCATCGGTAACGACGATTGCACGGACAGTGGGAAGATCGGGCAGAATGTTCTCCAAAAGGGCTAAGTGGCGCGTATCGGTAAAGACCGCGACGGCCTCAGAATCGTTCAGGATATAGGTCACTTCGCTGGCGCGCAGTTTGGGATCGAGCGGCACGACCGCCACGCCGGTGGCGGCATTTGCGAGATAGATTTCAATCCACTCCGGCCCGTTGTCCAGAATGATCGCAACCGGCTCACTGCCCGGTTTGAGATCGAAACGGCTGAAGGCTTCGGCCATTTGGCCGACGCCTTCAACCAATTCGGCGTACGAACGGCGTTGCCAAGCATTATCACGACGATAACGGAGCGCGACCGCGCGCGGGTCGCGTGCTGCCGCATCATCGAGTAAGGTTCGAAGTGTCATAAACGCCTATCCGTCTATCCGTTCATGCCGCGCATCGCGCGTCATTTCCCCAGCGTCTCTTTGATCACGGGCAACACGGCCCGCGCCCAGATACCATAGCCTTTCTCTTTGGGGTGAAGCAAGTCCGGCATCATCTCCCGAGAAAGCGTACCGTCCGACTCCAGCATCTGCGGGCCGAGATCCATGTAGGTAACGCGCGTACCGTCGGCATACGCCTTGATGAGGTCGTTGACCTGACTGTTGCGTATGCGCGCTGCGTCGGACGGTCCGGCACCACGCGGGAAGATGCCAAGCAGCAACACCTTGGTGGACGGTGATTTACGGGCAATCAACTCAAGAATCGCCTTGATGCCATCGGCGGTATCCTGCGGTGTTTCCTGCACAGCCGGGCGGTGGCCGGTGTTGTTGGTGCCGATCATCAGGATCAGCAGTTTGGGTTGGTAACCGTCCAACTCGCCATTCTCAAGCCGCCACAACACATGCTCAGTGCGGTCGCCGCCGTAGCCCAAATTCAACGCCTTGTACGCGCCGAAATGTTCGTCCCAAACCTTTCGGCCGGCCCCCTCCCAGCCGTGGGTGATGGAGTCGCCTAAGAAAACGACATCCCAGCCGCCCTGTTTGGCGAGTGCCACCTTCTGTTCAAAACGCTGCTTCCACCACGCCTGATCCATGCGGTGGTCGGGCGTGACCGAAGTCTTGACGCTCTTCTGGATGAACGGCAGGATCGCCTCGGCCCAGATCGCATAGCCTTTGGCGTTCGGGTGCAACAGGTCGGGCATGACCTCTTTGGAGAGCGTGCCATCGGACTGAAGAAACTTGTCGTTGATGTTCATCCAGAAGACGCGTTTGTTATCAGCGAACTTCTGGATCTCGGCGTTGATCGCTTCGTTTCGCTGACGGTAAGCGTCTTGCGGCGTGGCACCACGCGGGAAGATGGCGTGCAACAGCACCTTGGAATTCGGCGCCTTCTGCGCCAGCCGATCAAGGATCGCCTTGATGCCGGCGACGGTGTCGGCGGTGCTCTCCTTGTCCGCCGGACGGTGGCCGGTGTTATTGGTGCCGATCATGACCACGAAGAGCTTGGGTTGGTTGTTCTCAAGCTGGCCGTTGTCGAGACGCCACAACACATGCTCCGTGCGGTCGGCACTGATGCCGAGGTTCAGCGCCTTGAACGGCGCGAATGCCTTGGCCCATTCGGCCTTGCCGTGGCTCTGCCAGAAATCGGTAATCGAGTCGCCGATAAAGACGACATCCCAGCCGCCTTTACGCGCTTGGGCGGCGTCGCGTTCGACACGCTTGATCCAACCGGCGTCACGCGGCGTCGGGGTGGTTGAAAGCTGTTGTGCAAACAGGGCGCAAGCCGAAAGCGCCGCCATCAGGAACGGGATCATCATTCGCTTCATGTCATTTCTCCTTGTGCTCAATCCGTGCGACCGGCCGCAAGAACCAGCCGCCTCAAAAAAAGGGGGTTAGTCCCAGACGGTGCGGGCCTGCGCCAGCAGTGCGCCGTCTGAGTCGCGCCGGATGCGATGGAGCAGCGCGTCGCCGTCCACCGCGTCGTGCGCGGCTTCGGTAATCACCGTGTCGCCTCGATGCGCGGCCACACGGAATGCGATATCCATCTCGCGCACGCGACGCTGTTCGCGCCATGCATCCGGCAGGCACTCCAGCGCCCATTCCACATAATGCGCGTTGTTGACGTGGTCATTGAAGTCATGGTCACTGTGGCGCACCGTCACGACAGCCGACCACTCAGGCTCCGTGATATCCGGCAGTTTCGTGGGAGGTTCGGGAATGGGCGCCCGCGGCGTACCCTCCGGCGTGAGCGCCGCGAAGGCCTGCGGCAGACGCGCGATCCGCTGGGCGGCCAGATCCACATAGAGCCATTCACTGACGCCCAACAACACGGTTTCGCCCGCGCTGTCCGTCATGCAGAAATCGCGCAATGCCGTCAACCGACCGCGCACGCCGGACGGCCACGTACGCAGGTGTACCGTTTCGCGCCATGCGGCATAGCGACGGATCACAAGGTGTAGCCGCGCGAGCATCCACGTAAAACCTGCGTCCTGCAATTCGTGGATACCGAGCCCCAACGCACGCGCATGGTTGCCAGCCGCTTCCTGTAAATAGTTACAAAGAGCCGGTAACGTGACCTGATTGTTCACGCCGGACTCATACGCACGCACGCAAAAACTCTCATCGTGCGCGCGCAACGGACTTGGGCAATCCATGCGCGGATGCCGCTATTTATCTTTTTTCTTGTCGTACAGTTGATCGCCCGCGACGCCGCCCGCAACGCCACCGACCGCACCGCCAATCACTGCGCCAGTGGCGCGATTACCGCTACCGGCCGCAGCCGCACCGATCAACGCGCCGCCGGTCGCGCCAGCCGCAGCGCCAACCGCCGCACCTTCGTGACCTTCCAGCGTTCCACAGCCTGTGATCAGGCTTGCCACACATGCGGCCAGAGACACCAAGAACAACTGCTTCACACTCATGTTTTTCCTCCTATATCAGTGAGTTCCATAAGCAAACATGTGCACTAGGATACCACACCTGGCAACTATCGGCTAGAGAGAGTGTGACTCGAACGGTAATCGGTTAGTGACAGGGGAGTGCGATGATCGTGCGTTTCAGGGTTCCATTGCGGCGCCATCGCTATCGCCATCGGGATCGGGATCGCCGCCATCATTACACTTGTCGCTGCGAGCCACCGCGTGGGCGCAATAGTCGATTTCGAACCCGATAGCGATACCGATTTGGAGAACGTGGACGTTGGCCATACCCCGTGCACGTACTCGTTCACATACCCGTATACGATAACTCTTCCCCCTGTCGCTAACCGATACGCCGAATTATTCAGTTGGTGCTGACGCGCCGGAACTCGACCTTGCGCAGGATGCGGATCTGGAGGTAGGTGAAGCCGATCAGTGCGACACCGAGGAACCACGCCATCGTGGTGGCGGTACTGAAGCGCAGGTTGTTGTAGGCCTCTTTCCAGATCGCGAGACTCAGCACGTTGGTGGCATCGCCGGGACCACCGAAGGTCAGCAGGAAGATGCTGCCCATCCCTTGGAATGCGGCGATGAACGCGCCGACGAAGTTGATCACCATCAACGGTAGCAGTTGCGGATAGGTGATGTGGCGGAAGCGGCTCAGAATGCCGGCGCCGTCGATGGCCGCCGCCTCATAGTAGTCGGGCGGCAGCGCCTGCAACGCCGCCACGTAGATCAGACTGGCCATGCCCGCACCGGCCCACACACCCGGCAAGATGCAGCAGAGCATCGCCAGTGAGGGATCCTGCAACCAGGTCTGCCGCGCCACGCCGAAAAACCCGAGGATCTGATTCAACATGCCATTCTCGGTCGGGTCGTACATCAGCTTCCAGAGCAACGCGATCACCAGTGCGCTGGTGAGGTGCGGCAGGAAGTAGAGCGTGCGGTAAAAGATTTTGCCGCGCGGGATTTCGGACAGCATCAACGCCAACAGCACCGGCGTGAGAAAGCCCAGCAGCAACGTCAAACCCACATACTGAAAGGTGCGTCCCCACGCGGCCCAGAAGCCCTTGTCGGTGGCTACAAGAATGAAATTGTCGAGCCCGGCCCATGTGGTCTCGCCCACGATGCGGTACTCCTGAAAAGCCATGACCGCGCCGCGGATCAGGGGATAGTAACTCCAGAGTGCAATCGAGAGCAGCGCGGGCGCGAGCATCAGCCACGGAGACAGGGAAGCGGGGAACGGGAGACGGGAGACGGGTGCCCCGGCAGTCCCGGCAACGCCGGACTTCCGCTTGAAGGCCAAGCCGAAACAGATGAGCGCGGTGATCGCAACGATGCCGAGGAGTACGCGGGCGAGCGGACGTTGGCGCGCGAGCACCTCCTCGGGTGCGCGGAACATCAGTCCGCGGTTGGCGTCGTCATTGATGCTCCGCAGCGCGGCGGCGTAGTCGAAGTTCTCGCCGGTGTCGGCCAGCAGCACGCCGAGCAGGCGGCGGTCGATCAGGTCCGACACCGCCTGCCAGAAGCCGGCGAAGGGTTCGGTGCGCGCCAGAATCTCACCGTTGGCGATACGCTCATAATTGCGCCGGATGCCGGGCGGTACTTCGTCCAGATACTCGGTAAAGCCCAGACGTTCGAGGTCGGCAGGCGTACACCAGCGCGCGTGGCCTTCCAGTACCTTCTGTTTGACCGTCTCGTCGTTGACCGCCTCGCTGGCGAGTTGTTCGATGCAGCGCCACACCAGATCGCGCTCGGCTTTGGAGCGGCGTCCCACGCCCTCGGTCATGCTGTAGAAGTGCTTGTGTGCCTGAAAGACCGGCTTCATTCCCGGCCGCGCGGCGGGAAAGGGCATGATGCCGACCATGTCGGGCGGCAGGTTGAGGTCGCGCGTGAGCTGCTCGACCAACTCGGCACCGGAGAAGAGCGCCACCACCTCGCCTTGCGCGAAGAGCTGCGGCAGGTCTTGCGTCAGGCGCGGCAACGCGCGCGCCACGCCCTTGATCACGTCGCTTTCGGCAAAGGCGACCTCGCGTCCGTCGGCCAATGTCACGCGCCCGGCGGCCAAATCGTCGGGCGTGAGATCAACCGGTTCGCCGCTCTGCGGGTCGCGTAACCAGGGGGCCCAGGCCAAACGGTGAGTGAAGGCTGCCGCTTCGATGGCTTCGGGCGAGTCGAAATTCGCCTGCCAGACGGCTGCTACTTCCGATAGGTCTTCGCCGGTTTCGGACACGACGAAGCGTGTCTCCTCCATGGCGAAACGGTGACTGCGTCCCGTGGTAGGCGAGATGCGCACGGAGACGATCGGCGAGCCGCCCGCAGCCTGCATCCACGGCAACCAGCTCCACGGCCGGTTCTCAAGACCGAAGGCGCGTTGACCGCGCTGCACCTTGGCACCAGCCACTTGCTTGCCCGGGAAGGTGAGACGCTGGCACCAGCGGAAAAACTCGTCCCAGGTTGCGGGGATGTATTCGGGATCGACCCCAGCTTGCCGCACCAAGTCTTTGCGGTAGACGATGCCGTAATACCAGATACCGGCCATCGGCAGGCCGTAGACCTTGCCGTCGCGCGTGGCGACCTGACGCCAGAGCGGCGGCACGTGCCGCCAGCCGGGCCAGCGCGCCTCGGCGTCGCTGATCTGGCCGTCGCCATCGGTATCGTCACCGAGCCACTCGTTGAGTGGGTAACAGAAGCCCTGCTCGATGTCGTGTCGGATGATGTGGAACCAGCAGAAGTAGATGTCCGGCGCAGTGCCACCAGCGAGCGAAAGCATGAACGGGGCACGGCCACCGGCACCGGGCAGACTCAATCCGCCCCACTTCTGAGGATTGAGGCGCGGCTCCTCGCGTGCGAGAGAGAGAATCTGGCGCGTAATAGGGCTTTCCGGCAGATCGGGATCGTAGCCCTGCAGAAAGGTGACGGTGACCGGATCGGTGGTCGCCGTTACATGACCAGCAGCCGTCAGCAGGAGAGTGAGCAGCGCACGCGTCGCCGTCCGCGCCCACGGGCAAGATGCCCGTGCCACACCGCCCTCACCCGCAGTACCCGCAGGATCGGCAGTGACGGCGTGACCGCTGCCGGACGAGCAGACGCTCGTCCCTCCCAGTGCTTCGCGAGCCGAAAATCCCAAATCCCAAATCCTAAATCCCAAATCCCAAATCCTAAATTATCTCTTATCTCTCGTGCTCCGGCTCGGCTTCCTGCGCATGCGCATCGTCGGGCGGTTGTTCCACCTGTTGCGCTTGGGCTTCAAGTTCTTGCTGTACCTGGAGCAGCTCTTGCTGTATGCGCAACTGCTCCAAGGCTTCAGCCTGCTCCTTCTCACGCTTGGCGAGTTCATCCTGTGCCACCTTGCGCGCCAGTTCCTGAAGGCTTTCACGCGCAGCTTTTTCGGCTGCCTTCTTGTCTGCCGCCTCCTGCGCTTTGCGTTCACGCAGACGTTCGAGGTAGGACTTGGCGGGAGCAGACGTTGAATCAGCGGCGGCGTCGGCCGTAGCGGCTGCGGTCTGCGTCGGCACGGTCTGCGGGGCCGTCCGCGCAGATTTCGGCAGGCGCACAAGGCCAGGCACCGAAGGCCGCTTCGCTGCCATCGGCGGCGGCACAGCCGGGGATTCGGATGCGGCCACCGCCGGTGTGGCTGGCGAGGTCTGCGGCGATGCCGAAGCGTTGTTCGTGCCTTCCGAAGGCGGTCCGTCGATCAACCCTTTGTGGAGGTGCATGGTGATGGTCACGCCGTCTTTTTCAAACTGCGCCCAGTTCGCGTTGTAATCCGCGTCCACAACGGTCCAGCCCTGCGCCGAGGCACCGACCTCCAGATAATAGCTTTCGGGCGGATTGACCGAACGATCAACGAATCCCACCGTCGTCCGTCCCCGGGGCGTGACATTCAGCGCGGTGAACGCGATCTGCTTGGCGACCTGTTGTTGTTCCGCCTGAAGCAATTCTTCGCTCCGCTGCTGCTCAAGCTGCTCCGGGTTCATGGAACCGGCAACCGGCGGCGGCGCACCAAAAGGCATGCGGTCGAGGATAGGCTGATAATGCGAAAACGGCGCAGGCTCATAGACGGCAGCCACGCGTGTGTCGGCGTAGCCTATCAGGACCGCCCCCCACGCACACAACCAAACTCGCCAGAAAGTTCCCGCACCGTTCATGCAGCCAAGTATAGCAAAGAGAACGAATAGTGAATAACGAATAATGAATAGTTAACCCCTGTCCAGCTATTCGCTATTCATTATTCGTTATTCGCTCTCTCCCGCCAAGTCGCGGCAGA
>DUPH01000274.1 GCA_012838435.1 Lentisphaerota bacterium
CCACCTACACCGGCGGTGCCAACGCCGACAAAATCACCGCCCTCGCACGCGCGCCGCAGGCTTTCATAATCGGCGGGCTCACCTTCTCGCCGAATTGGGTTGGCGGCGGCTTCTGGGATGAGTGGACAAAGGAGGCCCCAAGTTACACGCTCTCCTTCGGTTTTGCCGCTTTATGGCAACCCGGTGCGCCGCTCGCGCCAACCTTTACCGCCGAACCGGCTGACCGCACGGCCCAGGAGGGCATGCCGGTCACGTTCAGTGCTGCCGCGACCGGCACCGCCCCGATCTTCTACCGCTGGCAGCGCAACGGCGTCCCGATTCCCGGAGCCACCGCCTCCAATCTCACTTTTACCGCTGCTTACGACGACAACGGCGCGACCTATGCCTGTACGGCCTCCAATCATGTCGGTAGCGTTACCAGCCGCGCCGTCCAGCTCACCGTCATCCCGATGGGAACGCTGACGGTCAACCTATCGCCGTCCGACGCCACCGCGCGCGGCGCGCGCTGGCGCATCGGCGGCTCGTCGCCCTGGCTGGCCAGCAGCACCTCCACCAACCTGCCCGTCGGCAGCTACACCGTGGAATTCAATTCCCTCACCGGCTGGCAAGGGCCCGCGTCGACCAACGTGCAGCTCTCCCACGCCGCCACCCTCTCGCTGCAGGCCGTGTACACGCCCATCCTGCCCGAAGCTGAACGCGCCGTCGCCGGCACCAACGTCATCCTCACCGTATGCGCCCCGGCCGGCCTTGTGAGTTGGACGCTTACCGAAAGCCTGCCGCCCGGTCTCACGCCCTTTGCCATCACCGGTGGCGGTGTCTGGAACAGTTCCGCCCGCACCTTGACCTTCAACGGCGCGGCGGCCACCACCAACACCCTTGCCTACAGCGTCACCTGCGCCACATCCGGCCTCTACACCGTCACCGGTGCCCTCGCCGTCCCGCACGTCAGCGGCACGACGCCAGTCACCGGTGACGACAAAATCCTCAGTGCGAAACTGCTTCGTGCCATTAGCGGCACCAACGTCACCATCAGCATCAGTGCGTCGGCTGGCGGAAACTTAGCAGTCTACGAGAACATCCCCGAAGGCCTTGATCCCGCCAATATCACCGGCGGTACCTTCCACAACTATAACAACGGCCAGATTTTCTGGTATGTTCTAAGTACCCCCGAGACTCTCTCCTATGCCGTCTCCGGCGAGCCCGGGACCTACACCTTGAGCGGTTACGCTGGCTCCGAGCTCATCTTCGGCGACAGCGTGCTGGTGATCCCGGGTGCCGAGATTCCGCCGCCCGACATCCTCGCATTCGTACCCGCCGCGCCGGGCTTCTTCGCGCTGACCTTTACCTCGGTTGTCAACCAAACCTACGCGGTGCTCACCAATGCCGCGCCCGGCACCAACGGCTGGGCCACCTGTGTCGCGCCGGTCACCGGCACAGACGGCACCACGCAAGTCCAGGTCCCCGCCCCAGATACACAGCCGCGCCTTTTCTTCCGTGTCCAATCCCTACCTGAGTAAAAGGCACAACGTTTGGGGGATCGGACAGATCAGGCGGATCAGACGGATTAAAAACTCGCCACTCGCCACTACTCCGCACACAGCGCGGAAGGCTTGAGGCGGCAAACCGATTTTGTTACCGTTGTGGACTTTCTGACGCGGGGTGGATAACTGAATCCCCGGTACAGTGCGAAAGGCTGAGGGCGTATGGTGTTTCATGAACGGGTTTTCTGCGGGCAGGTAAGCGAGTCGGATGTTGGACAGTCGCTCCTGCTGGCTGGATGGGTCGATGCTTTCCGCGACCACGGCGGACTGCTCTTTATCCATCTGCGCGACCGCAGCGGTATCCTCCAAGTGGTCTTCAGCCCGGAGGTCGCGCCGCCGGAGGTCTGCACGCTCGCCGCGACGTTACGCACTGAGTTCTGTATCGCGGTGCGCGGCACGCTGGTGCAGCGCCAAGCCGGTACCGAGAATCCCAACATCGAGACCGGCACCATCGAACTGATGGTCAAAGAACTGACCGTGCTCACGGAGTCGGACACGCTGCCCTTCACCATCTCCGAAAAAGCGATGGTGGCCAGCGCGACGGCCGTCACCGACACCGTGTCCGAGGACACGCGCCTGCAATACCGCTATCTGGACTTGCGCCGTCCGTCGATGCGTGACCATCTGACGATGCGCCACCGCATCTTTCAATGCGTGCGCCGTTTTCTCGACGAGAGAGGCTTCCTCGAAATCGAAACCCCGGTGCTGACCGCCAGCACGCCCGAAGGCGCGCGCGACTATCTGGTGCCCAGCCGCGTCCATCCGAAAACCTTTTACGCGCTACCGCAGTCGCCTCAGATTTTCAAGCAGCTCCTCATGGTGGGTGGCCTCGAACGCTACTTCCAACTCGCGCGTTGCTTCCGCGACGAAGACCTGCGCCCCAACCGCCAACCGGAGTTCACCCAGCTCGATATCGAGGCCTCGTTCATCGATGAAGAGTTTCTTTACGAGATGATTGAGGAACTGACCGTCCGGCTCTTTGCCATCGGCGGCATCACCCTGCCGCGGCCCTTCCCGCGCATGACCTATGCCGAGGCGATGGACACGACCGGCTCCGACAAGCCCGACCTGCGCTTCGGCCTGCGGTTTGTCGACGTGACCGACGTCTTCACACAGACGCGTTATGCCATCTTCCGCCAGATCCTGCAACGTGGCGGCTGCATCAAGGGCCTCAACATCAAAGGGCAGTCGGAAAAGCTCAGCAAAAATGTGCTGCAGAATGAGTATGCCAAAGAGATCGCGCCCTCCTTCGGTGCCAAAGGCATGACCTGGATGCGCGCGGAAAACGGCAAACTGGAATCCAACATCGTCCAGTTCTTCAGCGAGCAAGAACTGGACGAGCTGCGCCGCCGCTTTAAGGTTGAAGACGGCGACGTGCTCATCATGATCGCCGATTCATCCGCCCGCGTGGTCGCCTCCGCACTCGGCAACCTGCGCCTGCATCTGGCGAACCGGCTGGGCTTGATTCCGCCCGACACCTTCTGTCCGCTCTGGGTCACCGACTTCCCGCTCTTCGAGCCGACCGACGAAGGCGGCGTAACTTCTACGCACCATCCTTTTACGGCACCGCACCGCACCGACTTTGATCCGTCGAACGTCGATGAGCTGCTAAGTCTGCGTTCGCGCGCTTACGACCTGATCGTGAACGGCGAGGAACTGGGCGGCGGCAGCATCCGTATCCACAACCGTGCCGTGCAGCGCAAGATTTTCGCTGCGCTAGGATTGAGCGATGAAGATGTCCAGACGCGGTTTGGCTTTTTCCTGCGTGCCTTCGATTTCGGTGCGCCGCCGCACGGCGGTCTGGCGCTGGGCATGGACCGTCTGGTCTCGATGATTCTGCAAACGCCCTCGATCCGCGAAGTGATCGCCTTCCCCAAGAACCGCAGCGCGGCCTGTCCGCTCACCGGTGCGCCTTCGACTGTGAAGCGCGAACAACTCGCCGAGTTGAGCTTGCTCGATCTGGGCGGCGGTGGTTCCGCCGCGCTACCGGGTGCCGAGGCGCAGGAAGATCGCATCGACCGTATCTCTTGGGTCTCACGTATCGGCATCAACGAACAGGAGCGGCCAGTCATGGAAGCCGTGCTCGCGCAGGCCGAGACGCTGGCGGGGCAAGCGGCGGCACATGCCGGTACGGAAGCGCCCATCCGCTCGGTCGCGCCGGTCTCCAACCGCACCCGCCCGGGCACCGAGGCGCAGCGTTCACCCTTGGCCGAAACGGGGCAGGTCTTCAAAAACGCCCCGGCTGTAAAGGGTGCCTACTTTAAAGTCGCCAGCGTGCTGGAGTAACCGTCGCCATCCGTCGCCAACAGAGGAAATCCGTCATGTCTCCGATTTATCGTTTTGAAAATCCTGATCCCGCGTCCGCCCTTCCGGACGGTCCGCTCCACGGCATGCGCGTCGCGCTGCAATCCACGGTCTCGGTGGCCGGCTGGCCGACCGACGCCGACTCGGCGGCACTGACCGACTTCACCGCGCTTGAGGACGCGACTGTCGTGCAGCGTCTGCGTCAGGCCGGCGCCGCGTTGACCGGCCTGACACGCGCCAGCGAGTTCGGCTTCGGGCTGCACGGCAGCCAGGCCGGTGAGGCCGTCCGCAACGATGTTGCCGACGCCGAGCTGGTGCTGGATATGATGGGCGAGTGCCGCGTGGCCGCCGCGCGCGCCGGTGCCTTCGGACTGCTACCGAGCGTCGGCCTGGTTTCACGGCTCGGCCTGATCGGCCTGATCCCTTCGATGGAGCGTTGCGGCCTACTCGCGCGTTCGTGCGACACGCTGAGTACGCTGCTCGCGGCGCTGGCCGGACCGGACGGACGCGACCTCACGCTTGAGGAAGCCCCGTTGCCGTCGCTCGCCCCGCTGCCGAAAGACGGACACGGCGTCACGCTCGGCGTGATCCCGCAGGCGCTGGAGGGACTGCCCGCCGCGCAAGCAGAGGGCTTCCGTGCCGCGCTTGATCGATTGGCCGCAGCGGGCGTCACCGTGCGCGAGCTGCCCTTGCCGGAGTACAACTTGTTTGATTTGGTGCATGCGATCGTCGGTGCAGTGGAGGCCTCGTCCTGTGCGGGCCGTTACGATTCGGTGCGCTACGGTCACCGTCCGCCGGGCGCGAAGGATTGGAATGAGATGTATCTGAGCGCGCGCGGCGCGGCGTTCGGCACCTGCGTCAAGAGCTTTCTGGTTCAAGGCGCGTTCTTCCAGTTTGAACGCTATGCCGCGTATGAGAACGCCTGCCGCATCCGCGCGCGGCTGGTTGCGGCGGTGCAACAGCTCATGCCGCAGGTCGATGCGCTGGCGCTGCCGCTGGCCGACCGCGTGCCGGAAGGTGCGACGGCCACGCTCGCGGAAACGCGCGCGCCCTTCGCGAGCACGCTTCTGGCGTCGGTCACCGGACAGCCCGCACTGGCATTGCCTGCGGCGGGCGCGTACGGCGCACTGCAACTGGTCGGATCGCGGCTCGGCGACGCGCGATTGCTCGCACTGGGCGGAATGCTTGCGGCGCTGTGCCGGGAGGGAAAATAACCATGGACTTTGAAGCGGTCATCGGATTGGAAATCCACGTCGAACTCAACTGCGCCACGAAGCTGTTTTGTGACTGCCCGAACCGGCCCGGCGATGAGCCGAACGCCAACACCTGCCCGACCTGCCTCTGGATGCCGGGCGCCGCGCCGCGCCTGAGTCAGGCGGCTTTGGAGAAGGCGGCGCTACTTTGTCTGGGGCTTGGCTCAGAGCTACAGCCGCTGAGTGCCTTTGACCAAAAGGTCTACTACTACCCCGATCTGCCCAAAGGCTACCAGCTTTCTCAAGCGCACCTGCCGTTGTCGCGCGGCGGCAGTATCACGGTCACCAACGAACAGGGCGAGGCGCGTACGCTGCGCATCCACCACATCCACATGGAGGAGGACGTCGCCAAGCTGGTGCATGAGTTGGAAGGCCGTCAGCCGATCAGTCTGGTCGATTTCAACCGCGCCGGCGCACCGCTGGTGGAGATCGTCACCGAGCCGGACTTCCGCACGCCGTACGAGGCGATGGAGTTTCTCAAGGCGTTGCGTACGCAGGTGCGTTACGTGGGGGCTTCGGAGTGCAGTATGGAAAACGGCACCATGCGCGTCGACGCCAACATCTCGGTGCGGCCGCGCGGTACCGACCAGATGAACACCAAGGTCGAGGTCAAGAACATGAACTCGGTGCGCCATGTGGGCGACGCCATCGCCTTCGAGACCGCACGGCAAAGCGCGGCGGTGCAGGCCGGTGAGACGGTGGTGCAGCACACGCGGCTGTGGGATCCGGACAAAAAGGTGACGCTGCCGATGCGCGCCAAGTTCGAAGGCCCCTGCGTGCCCGATCCCTCGGTGCCGGCGATTGAGCTGACGCCCGCGTGGATCGAGTCCTTGCGGGCGCGCCTGCCGGAGATGCCGACCGCCAAGGCCGAACGGCTGGTTAAAGAGCACGGCATCAGCGCCGAAGATGCGGCTTTCCTGAGTGCGGATACAGATGTGGCCGACTATTTTGAAGCGTTAACCGCACAGGGCGTGACGACCAAGATGGCTCTGCACTGGACCGCCACGCAGGTATTGCCGGCGGTCAGGGAGCGCGGCCAAGAGATCAGTGCCTGCTCCGTGACACCGGAGCGACTGGCCGGCCTGCTGACGTTGCTGGCGCGTGATGAGATCAACGCCAACGCAGCGCGCGACGTGCTCGTGGCGCTCTTCGAGAGCGACGCGTCAGCCGAAACGATCGTCAACGAACGCGGATTCAGGCAAATCTCAGACACCGGCGAACTCGGCGCATTGATCGATCAGGTGCTGGCCGCAGAGCCGGCCGCGCTGGCGGATGTCCGCAACGGCGTCGGCAAAGCGATGGGTTTCTTGATCGGCCAGGTCATGCAAGCCTCGCAAGGCAAAGCCAATCCAAAACTGATCAAAGAATTGCTAGCCAAAAAACTGAAAACTTCATAAATTAGGCCTCATGGCTTGCGAATCAGATGTTGATATTGCGGTTCGGGCAAGGTCGTCTTCGCAACCTATGAGATTGTTCGCACGAAACACGCAGCGTGCGATTCAGCTTGAGGCTGTTGAACTGGCTCATTGCCCCTTCTGCAAAAATAGTACGCCGACGGCGGCGCATGCTCCGCTCTCTCGTATCGACTGCCCCATTTGCGGCAAGCAGATACTGGTGCCGGGCCGTCTGGATGTTTTTCTGCTTCACGAGCACATCGGCGAAGGCGAGATGGGATCCATCTATCGTGCGACGGACGAAACGCTGGAGCGTGAAGTAGCCATCAAGCTGATACGCATCGGCCAAGCGGACAGTCCTGAATCGCGTGAGCGGCTCAAGCGCGAAGCCTGCGCCGCCGGTAAGCTCAACCATCCCCGCGTCGCGCAAGTCTACTCGCTAAATTTTGCTGGCGACCATCCCTATCTGGTGATGGAGCTGATCGCCGGCCTTGATCTCTCGGAAAAATTCAATCGCGAAGGCCCCTTGCCTGAGCGCGCCGCTTTACGGATAGCGCTGGACATTGCCGACGGGCTTTCAGCACTGCGCCGCGAGGGGCTGGTGCATGGCGATGTCAAACCGGCCAACATCGTCCTGGACCGTGACGGTAATGCCAAGCTGGTCGATTTCGGCCTCTCCGGCATGACCCGTTACGACAGCCAAGGCCACTTTATCGGCACACCGTATTTCATTGCGCCGGAGCTGCTGCAGGGCATTGTCGACACGCACCAGAGCGACCTCTACAGTTTGGGGGCCACCCTGTATTACCTACTTTCCGGAAAGCTCACACACGAAGGAGAGACACATACCGACATCCTGAGGGCGCGCCTGACCCAAAAACCGACGCCGATTGACAAGCTCGTCCCCCACCTTTCGCCCGCGACATGTAGCTTGGTCATGCACTTGATCGAGTTTTCTCCCCCCAAGCGTCCGGCCAACAGCGAAATCGTGGTCGCTGAGATCCGCGAAGCGCTTGCCCTCCTGGAGAACCCGCCGAAGCCCGTCACGCCCCCGCAGCGTCGCCGCAAGCACCGTGTTTCGTCGCGGTTGAGACCGTTTCAAATGAATTGGCGTCGGACACAGACCCGGCGGTACCGGTACCACCGCGTGTTCGTCTGGCTGTTCGTCACCGCTGCTTCTGCCGGAATCATTGCGTTCGTTACGTTTCACCCGTTATGCGAGCCGCACAGGACACACCTCCGCCAAGCCTTCGACCAGCGCGACAAGGTCGTAGAAGCTGTTTCCGTCTGGATGCAAGATGCCGTCAGCCGCATCCACTCCCCCATCGAACGCAACCAACAGCCACAGCCTCCGGTTTGCGCGTCAGACACCCCGCCGAAAGTAGCCTTCACCGCCGAGGATGGCAGAACTTGGTTCACGATGGCGTTCGGCTCGTCACCGCAAAGCGGTAGCGCGATTTACACGGGCGGCACGCTTGTCCTGCAAGGGCAAGGCACCGCGATGTGGGAGGGGCCGGACTGCTGCCGCTATGTCTGGTGCCGGGCAGTGGGCACTTATCACTTTTCCGCTTCGCTGCTGACGTATGCGGACCAAGACCCCTCGCAATGACCGGACTGATGATAAAAGACGCCAGCCCGGCACAAAGTGACGGCTTGTTTTTCGGGGTCCTGGGGTGCGGCGACCTCGTGCTCCAACTCCGTCGAGCGAATGGCGAAAGGCTTGTGCTCCGGCGCGAGTCGCAGCACGTTTCCCCGTGGCGTTATCTGGGCATCAACCGGACGGGTGACACGTTTGCGGCACACGTCTCGGAGGATGGACGGTATTGGTCCCCCTTCATGACATGCACGCTGCCGCTCGCGAGCACCAACTCGGTTGGTTTCGTGGTCTCATCCAATTGCGCTCAAGCCCTATCAATCGCAAAGTTTACGTCTATGCGGCTGATAGAGAATCCCGCCCCTTGAACAGCCTTTGCACTCTGGAGTCCCCGACAGTTCCGTCCTCTGTCCCGTGCAGGCAAGCGCGTTCGCTTGCCTGCGGACGAACAGACGCTCGTCCCGGCTGCCGCCCTATTCCCCACACAGCCTTTTTGCCAGAAACGCTTTTACCAGTCTGCCGGAAAATCGACGAAATACCCTGCGATCCGTTTCGAGTTGGGGCGGATTTCGTAGTCAACCACCAGCCGCTGGTTCGGCCCTGTCGGCACCGAGACCGCGTAGCTTCCGTCGGGAATGCGCGATTGATCCGCATTGTAAAGGTAGCAGGGCAAGCGACTATCAACGTTCCACTTCAGGTAGGCGGGATCGTCCGTTTTGGCCGCCGAAACGGAAACCATGCGGCGATCAGGATAGATCACGGTCGGCGTCTTGTTGGCACCTTGCAAAAAAATCTGGCCGGGAGCGAACATACCGGTGGTCAGGTTGGTGGACTTGGGCGTTGACCAAGTCAAGCCGCCGTCGCGGCTCTCCGAAAAGCACAAGGCCGCAGGTTTGCTGTGGTTGGCATTCCGCATGATCGCCAACAGATGACCGGGGGCTTTTTCAACCAGATCCCATTCATCACCGGTGAAATCGGGCGACTCTGGAATACGAACCGTCGTCCAAGTTTTACCGAGGTCTTTCGAGATCGCGGCAATAGCACCGTTTTTCGGCGCGATGTAAAAAGGCCAGATGATTGATCCGTCCTGAAGGACGACCGCCGCCGATTTCGACTGGCTATTCGGCACCGGTCCGACTTGCGGCGTCCCCCAGGTTTTCCCGCCGTCAGCGGAGCGGATGGACATCACCTGCGACACCATCTTGTTACTGATTCGCGCGTAGGTGTTGTATGTCACCAACAGTTCCCGGTTCGGCAACTCGACGATCGCCACGTTCCGGTCATCGACACCCGGTTCATCAACAATCACTGTCGCGGGCGACCACGTTTTCCCTCGGTCGGAGCTCTTTGTGATCATCGCTCTTCCCGCAGCAGAAAAACCGTGTTCCGTCCCGTCGCGAAACACGCAGTATAGCGTGCCGTCAGCTCCGGCGGTGATCCAAGGCCAACCGGGATATGTCCCTTCATAGATCACAACATCAGGCTTCGACTTGATGGGCGTCTTGTCTGCGGCCAAGCAAACGGATGCAACACAGGAGAGACCGATTGCCGCGACCCAAACGCCAGCAACAAACCTGTTGGTCATTTTCATTTTATCAGATGTCATGTGAGATTCCTTCCTAAACAACTTCCGTTTCATTTCACGATCACCACCGTTCCCGCCGCGAATCCCTTGAGCAGCACAACATTGTCCGTACCCGACGGCGGCACCGCCAGACTGAAATCGAACGTCTTCGCCGGGTAGTCGCCGATACACGTCCACGCCGTCAAGAGCCGGTCGAGCCCTTCGATCGCGCCATACGTGATAAGCGGCGCGGCGAATCCCTGCCCCAGACCGACAGGTTCTTTCAACGTCACCGTGCCGCCTCCCGCGACGGTCAGCGTTTCCGTCACGTTCAGTGACCCGCACAGCGGCCGGGCATAATGCGCAACGATCTCAGCGCCGTCCGCCAGCACCAACCCGCCCTTCACAGCCAGTGTTCCCGGCTGCCCGTTCACGCCAGGCGTCACGCGTTCCGTCACCACAAGCGTACCATTGGACACGCAACCGTCGCCGCCAATCTCCGCGACGGTCACCGTCTGCCCGCCCAAATTCAGCACACTGCCGGCCTCGACAACCCACTCGACCGCCGCGAAGCTTCCTGCCGCGAGCGTCACCGTACTGCCGTTTTTCAGGACCACGCGACCGGAGAATTCTTCCGCATCGCTCAGGATGGTCACCGTTGCCGCATCGATCACCACCTCACCATCGCCCCGGATCGCCGTGATGGTACCATCGTTACCGTCCACATTCGTCACTTGCAGCGGGACCGTCCCGTAAGCGACAACGACCGCTTGCGTATCTGCGCAAACCGCCCGAGGCGAACGACGACCCAACCACTTGTTCATCAGGTAGTCTTCCGTCGCCTCGCACTCGGCATCACTGAGCGCGTTCGTGTAGATGATGACCTCGCCCAATTCCATGCCGCTCCAGTTCTGCGAGATTGCTGTAGTTCGGTCTCCCGCCAGCATGTCGGCAGCCGTGTCGCCTGTGGTCACGATCGAGGCAACCTGATAGTCCCACTTCGGCACGCTGGCCGCGTGACGTCGTTCGCCGTCGATGAAGATCGTGCCGTTCCGAACCGCCGTCGAAGCCAGCCCCGTATTAAAGAGCGACGAGTTGCCGTAGAGCGTTCCCCAACTTCCCCGGATGAAATCACTCACTCTGGTCGTGTCGCCCAATAGCCAGCCGCCGCCCTCCGCTGCGCCCTTGTCTTTGAACATCCAGAACACGGTCCGGATATTCGTCAGGCGCGGCGACCACTTGAAGGCGCGCCGACGTCCACGATACTCGAAATCGATGACCGGCAGACCGTTCACCGCATTCGTTTTGTACATCGGAACCCACGAAGTAGGCCCGTAGGCACTCTCCGCTTTTACACCTCCGACCTGATCTTCCCAGTACTGAGCGTACTGCGTTGAGAAAAACGTGATGCTAGATTTTATCGATGCGTCGAAGCGCATCGCCGCCCCTGCAGCCGGAACCGTAGGCGCGTCTCCTGCGGCTTCGCGTGACACCTTCACGCCACTCGTCACCGCCGGCGATACGACATCAAGCGCGTTGGGATTCACAACCTCCGTCACGATGACCGGCGTAGCGCCGCCGACCGTCAACGTGCCCGCGCCCGTCGCCCTGCCGATCCGCACCACCGCATTCCCCTCTGTCTCCACCTCGGCCGTACCGTTCACAGCGACCTCCGGCAAGTCACAAGATCCGGTTGCATCCGCATATCCCGCCAACTGCCGCCCGAACCACTTCCACGTCAGATACGCCTCCACATCGCGCCGCTCGTCCTCTGTCAGCGTGACATCGTAAAGAAGCACCTCCGCCATCTGCATGCCCCCCGAATACTGATAGGAGTCCGGTGTGTTATCGAAATCACTCCCTCCCAAAGCCGAGACGCGTCCACCCCAACCCTGCATCACGGCAGAAACCAACATCAACCGATCGGTCGGGATGGGTGTCGAGGTCGCCCGAATCGGGAGGCCGTCCAAATACCAAGCGCCGTATGTGGAGGTTCTGATTGCGCCATTGAGCATCGGCGCACCTCCGTTGCGCCGAAAATCGTTCACGCGGAATTCGTTGTGGCCGTCATAGCCTTTTTTCAGGCTACCCAACGGCATAGCGCCATTGGTCTTGCACAGCCACACCACGAACGCACTGCGCACCATCAGATTAGACAGGGTCATCAGGCAACACCCCGCGTCGCGTTCCCCCAAATCAACCATCTAACGCCCCTGCTCATCCTGCATGCGCACGGGCTTGACGCTTCCAGTCGTCACGGTCTGCACACTGCCGCCGCCACGGTTACGCCAAGTGTTGACCACTGCGCCATCGCCAAAGATAAAATCCTCCTCACGGGAAGCGTCCAGCCACAGGATATTGCCCTCCAGCGCAGGCGCGGGAGGAATCTTGCGTGCCTTAAGAACGACCTTGGCGCCATCTTCCAGCGTCAGTTTGGGCAACGCCTCGTCTGCCTTCACCTTCACCGTTGAACCGGCCATGACCGCGAGGTTGCCGCCATGCGTCACGTACCGCGCTTCGATCGGCTGCGCACCGGCTTGGCCGATCCGTGCATTCGCGCCGGAGGCGGTAGTCAGAAGATCGACCTTGCCCGCACCATATCCCGGCATGTCGCGACCGAACCATTTCTTGTGCAGGTAGGCTTGCGTGTCCTGAATCTGTTGTGTGGTCAGCGCGTTCGTGTAGACGATCACCTCGCAGAGCCGTTGCCCGCCTTGATACCTGTCGGGCTGGCCGTTCACGCGTCCGAAAGCCGACGCCCTGAAATCTCTGGAACCGTCAAGTGTGGTGGCCACCATGTCGTAGTCGCCCGAGAGCCCGGCACCGGACATTGTGACCACCTGCCCGTTGACCCACAAATTCTCTCCTGACTTCTCAATGATGCCGATCAGCCCGTTTTCGCGGCTGACATAATCGTTGCCTCCCCTCAGCGCATCGAAACCGCAGATGAAATTACCCGCCGTACCCGCCGGGCTGCGCCCCAGCAGGCTGCCTCCGCCCTCCTGACTGCCGATGACCCAGAAAACAGCTTGGATACCCGCGATCTCTTCGCTCCACTGCAGGCAGCGAGTCGCGCCTTGCGCGCCGAAATCCACCGTCGGCAAGCCGTTCAGCGCGTTGGTCAGATAGACCGGCGCATCGAGCCAGGTGGTGGCGTATGGATAGCCGTTGCCGCGCGTGTCATTCCACCGGGTGATGTTCCCGTCGCCGTCTTTGGTCAACGAATCCGCATCGCTCGCGTCCACCCAGAACGCCGCATCAGGCGCGGGCACCGTCGGGATCTGCGCATGATCGCCCTGGAAAAAGAGGGCGTGCCTGGAATCGTCATGCTGGGGCACTCCCACTTCAGTTATCACAGCCCGCCAGCGGTGGAGCACGTCCACGAGGGCTGTGTCGAAATTGTACTGTGCCAGCGCGGTGCCTTGACCTTCAAGAAAAACAACAGGTTCTACCACCTGATGCCGGGCGACATCATCATCAACCGACCCTGGGAGAAACACTGCCTGTTTAGTCACCCCAGGAGTCTTTCGACCTTTTGGCTGTTGGCGCGCGTGCAACCCGCCTCCGCGCCGTTGTTGAATTTGCCGGAGAAGGAAAGCCGCACGTTGAAAAAGGCTTTGCTGACACTCTCCCCGCAAGTACGCCGGGACGACGGCAGGGTGCGCCAAGCGTTCGTGCGCCTGCTCAAATACTACGACTCGCGCAAGAGCGACAAACGCCTGCTGGGATTACTCGGAACCAGCCTGCATCTGCTCATGGCCACGATTGAGACAGCCAGCCATAATCATTCGTTGTCGCTTTCAAACCGCATCAAACAGGTGATTTCAGAAATGCGCCGTAACCCGGGTGCCAACTACGTGATCGACGACATGGCGCATGAGGCCAATCTTTCTCCCGGTCACTTCATGTCGCGCTTCAAGCAGATCGTCGGCGTACCGCCGTATCAGTTCTTGCTTGAATGCCGAATCAACAGCGCGAAAGAGCAGTTGCGTGCAACCCAGCGCAACATCACCGATATCGCCATGTCGTTGGGCTAATCGTCTTCCCAACACTTTGCGAGCGCCTTCAAACGCGCAACCGGGATGACCCCCTCCGCATGGCGCGCCAAGTTCCGCAGCGACGCGGAATTAACAGACGGGAGTTTTTATGTGTAAGGCTTTGAAGTCGTATCTTGTGCGCGAGTTGTTATTTGGTTGTGTGGTTGCGGGCATGTTCGCGATCGCGCACGCTGAGTCGCCCCAACTCACGGCGGAGACGCTGCCGGCAGCGCGGCGTGAGGCTGCCGCGCGCAAGCGCCGCGTCATCATGAACAACGACGGCAACGACTCGCGTACGGCACCCAGCAAAGACCGGGCCGGTTTCTTGCAATCGCGCTCGGTGCCGCTGGCCGGTTCGCAGGTCGATGCCATTTTCTACTGCACCGGCATCTGGGGAACCTTCACCCACAAAAGCGCGACGGCGGAACTGCGGGTCGGTTCGGACCAAGGCTATCAGGAGTGGGCCGCGCATCTGGCGGATGACGGCGGCCCGGATGCACTGGGAACGATTGTGGATTTCGGACACCGGCACGGCATGGAGGTGTCCTGGTCCTTGCGCATGAACGACACGCACGACGCGGGCGATCCGACCATGATGAGCGCATGGAAAAAGGCGAACCCGGAGTGTCTGGCGGGGAAGTGGGAGGATCGCGGTACATACTGCGGCGGCGGCAAACGCTGGTCGGCGGTCAACTACACGCATCCGCTGGTGCGCGACCGCACGGTGGGATGGTTCGGCGAGGTAGCGGAGAATTACGACGTGGACGGCGTGGAGTTGGATTTCTTCCGGCATCCGGTCTTCTTCGCCTCCACGCTACACGGGCGTGACGCCACTACGGAAGAGTGCGAGGCCATGAGTTCGGTCGTCAGGCGTATACGCGCGGCAATTGACGCACAGGCGCTCCGTCGCGGCCGTCCTGTGCTGCTGGCTATCCGCGTGCCAGACTCGGCCGGCTATTGTCGCGCTCTGGGACTGGACGTGGAGCAATGGCTGAAAGAGGGCCTGGTGGACCTGATGACTGTGAGCGGATATTTCCGCCTGAACCCGTGGCAGGTCAGCGTGGAACTCGGACGCAAGTACGGGGTTCCGGTGTATGCGGGCCTGAGTGAGTCGCGCTTTCGGGACAACGAAATCCGAGCATTGCGTCAGTCGGCCGCAGGCTACCGCGGACGGGCGGCCGAGGCTTGGGCGGCGGGAGCGGCGGGTATGTACACCTTCAACCTTTTCAATCCCAAGTCGCCGGTGTTCCGCGAAATCGGCGATCCGGTGGCCTTGGCCAGCATGGATAAGGTCATGACCACCGGCGCCCGGTCGGTCAGCGGCGCGCGCAGTTGGATGCATGACGGCTTGCGTTTCCTGAACCGTCCCTATCCGTTGCCAGAGCGCCCCCGCAAGCTGAGTCCGGGCCGGACGGAAAAGGTGGTGCTCCCCGTGTCCGATCGGTTGGATGCGGACAAGGTCACGGTGACTGCGGCCCTGCGAGTCACAGGCATTGAAGATGCGGCGGTGCTGACGGTGAGCGTGAATGGGAAAACGTTGGAAGGCGGCAAGATGAAGGACAAGTGGGTGGAGTATCCCGTGGCCGTCGGCGATCTGCGTCAGGGTGACAACCGGATTGCTGTTGTGCTTGATGCGGGCCAAAAAGCGAATGCGGAGCTTCTCGACCTGCTGCTCTGGATTCGCTATCCCCCGGCACCGCAGTCCGCCAAATCAAAAACTCCACATTGACCCGAAGCGGTAAAAAGCCCTATACTGCTTTGTTTAACCATTGGAGGCGTTTTCGTGAATGTTGAACTGATTGAAAGAGCGCGAGCCCGGATCCCTAGTGTTCCGGTTCTCGTGAATATGGTTTCCAAACGTGTCCGTCAGCTCAATATGGGCGAACGGCCCTACGTGAAGCCGCTCTCGATCGACGAGGATAAGGCGGACATCGCCCTGCGTGAGATCGCAGAGGGCCTGCTGATTGCTGAAGTTGATTTCAGCGCGATTGCCCGGGCTGAAGCGGCGCACTCACGGTGGTCTTAAGCGCCGCCCTGACGGCGGCTTGAGCGTGGACCGGGCATGAGCGAGAAGGACAAAAAAAGGAGCGGCGGCAATCTGGCGGTCAACCGCAGGGCGACGCACGACTATTTTGTCCTAGATCGGCTAGAGGCGGGTATCGAGTTGGTCGGCACTGAAGTCAAGGTCGTGCGGAACGGCGAAGCGAGTTTAACAGGCTCCTACGCCCAAGTGAAAGACGGCCAGCTTTTCCTGAACCAAGTGCGGATACCTCCCTACGCATTCGGCAACCGGTTTAATCACGACTCGCTGCGAACCCGCCGCCTGCTGGTTCACAAGAGCGAGGTCCGCAAATTGCAGGCGATGACAGAACAGAAAGGCCTTTCACTGATCCCGTTGCGGCTCTATCTGTCGCCCAAAGGGCTGGTGAAAGTGGAATTGGGCATTTGCCGTGGCAAGGCCCGCGAGGACAAACGCGAAACGATTAAACGCCGCGAGGCGGATCTCGAGGCGCGGCGTGCGATTTCGCAGCAGTACAGAGGTTGAG
>DUPH01000275.1 GCA_012838435.1 Lentisphaerota bacterium
CTGAAACCTCTTGCGTTGCATGCGCGGGGCGTTACAATCTTGTCCACACTGAAAGGCGGGTATTCTCTGTGACAGCATCGATGGAAATTAATTGCACCGCATGCCGGAAGCTCACTTGGGTGCGTAAAGAGCCGGTCTATGAGGGGTTTAAAAAAGTCGGCGAGGCTTATGTCTGCACCGGTTGCGGAGCGCGTTACGCATCAGCCGAAGAGACGCCGTTTGTGCGCGGCCAGCGGCGGCCTCAGGTTTTTACAGAATCTGATAAACCCGAGAGACCCCGCATCTTTGATGAGAGTGAACGACAGCACTCATGCGGCTGGTGCCGCCACTTCGTGGTCAATCCGTTTGCCCAGCGGTGCGGCCTGACGAACAAGGAAACGCAGGCCACCGATCTTTGCGTGCGCTTTGAAAAACGTGAGCCGCAGGACTAGCGGAGCTTGCGCGCCGCAATCCAGAAGCCAGCGGCGACCACCAACAACGCTGTGCCGATGCAGACGCTGAGGAAGCCCTCCGCCAGACCGCAGGTCAACAACACTGCCGCGATCAGAATCACGCCGACCGCCGCGATCCCGGCTGCGATGATCGGTAGGAACGAGGTGTCCGCGCTCTTCTTCTCCACACCGTCTGCACCCGGATCGTCCTTCTCGAAGCGCTTGAAAAAGATCAGCACCTGCTCACGCCGCTCGCCGGTGTCCGGCATGCGGGCGGAGACAACGGTCATTACCAGCAGTGTCACGCCCGCCGTCCAGAAGGTCAGGAACTCCGCCCGGCGTAACACTGGATGCCAGGCACCGAGCACAAACGCGGCGAGGCCCGCTATGATGCCGGCGAAGAGGCCGGCCTGTGCGCCGCGCGCTGAGATGCGCGGCGTCAACATGCCCAGCAGCATCGGTATCGCGACCGGCGGCAGGAAGAGCCCGAACACCTTGGCCATGGTGTTGAAGAGATCGCCGGAACCCTGCAAGGTGCGCATCACCAGCGTGATGCCCAGCACGATCAATCCGACGATGACGGTGTTGATGCGTCCCACCACCAGCAGATGTTTCTCGGAGAGGTCGCGTTTGTGCAGCCGCTTGTAGAGGTCGTTGGTTAAGACAGAAGAGACCGCGTTGTAATCGCCTGCAAGCGTGGACATCGTGGCGGAGAACATTGCGGCGATCACCATGCCCAACATGCCGACCGGCAGCACTGTCCGGCAGATCAGCGGATAGACGTCTTTGGTATTGGCAATGTCCGGCAGGAACACCAGAGCCGCGAACGCGGGCAGATAAAAAATCGACGTGCCGATCAAATACAACACGGCCACCAAATACCCGACCTTGCGCGCACTGCGGTCGTTTTCAGATGAGTAGTAGCGTTGGGCCAACGCCCATGAGGTGGAGTAGTTCAAGAACAGGAGTACAAAGTAGCAGAGCAGATACACAAACGGATAACCCGCGTCCGGACACGTCGGGTTAAAGAAGCTCTCCGGCATTGCGTTCAACACGTTCCTGACCCCGCCCGCGCGCGAAAACGAGAGGAAGGGCAGGACGATCACCGCCGCGACCAACACCGCGAACTGCACGAAGTCCGCGACCAGCGCGGCCCACAGCCCGCCCATGAACGTGTAGCACAGAATGATGACCGCGCAAAGGATGATCGCGGTCTCGAAAGGGAAGCCGAGACCGGCCGAGACCACCGTGCCGATGGCGAAGAGTTTGAGTGAGTCATCCAGCAGCCGCGTCGGCAGACCCAGCCAGGCCAGTCCTTGGCGCATGCCGCTGCCATAACGCACCTCGATGTATTCGATCGGACTGGTTTCAGCTACACGCCGCCAACGGCGTGCGAACAGATAGGCGCTCAATGCTGCGGCCGGCACGGCCAGCCAGCTCAGGACCAGCGACACCATGCCGTACTTGTAGACCATCTCGGAGTGCATCACGAAGGCCAGCGCGCTGAAGCTGACCATGAAGAATGAAACTCCGCCCAGCCACCACGGCACCTGCTTGCCGCCGCCGAAGAATTGCGACATGCTCTTCATGCGGCCGCTGAAATAAAAGCCGATACCGAGCATGACGGCAAAAAAACCCGCAATGATCGCATAATCCGCTACTGCCAACCCGTTCGTCATGCCGCTCCTCTCCGTTGATGCTTAGACCCTCACATTAAGCCATAATCCGGCGGGGATGTGAATCCGAAAGTATTGCACACCGCGATCGCTCGGTTAGCGACAGGGGGTGCGCAGACAATGCGTTTCTGGTGAAAGGGGGAGCCGTGAGTTGGAGTCGGGCGTCCTCGCCCGTAACAGCGTGTCGTGTAAAAGGCTGATACTCATGCGTGCTCGGTTTCAGGTTTCATTTTTTGACATGATTGACATGATTTGGAGGGCGAGTGTCCCC
>DUPH01000276.1 GCA_012838435.1 Lentisphaerota bacterium
CTACTTATCACCTTTGGGGCGCGGCGGCGCGGGAAAAACACCCTTGAGCGCGTCCTCGCAAATCGCGCGCGTATCCTGAGGAAAATCGTTTTTGATGATCCACTTCACGAAACTCGGATCATCACGGACAAGATCTTTCAGTTTGGCACCCTTTTTCCTGCCGAAATTCACGGTCAACTCGCCGTCCACCCAGCGCAGACGACCAGCACGGTCGGCGTTAAACGGATCAATCGGATTGAAGGTGCGGTCCAGCGTCTCCATGTCACGCGGCAGATCAGCGTATTTCTTGAACTGACCAAGAATCACATCCAGCGTCGCGCGTACGTCCGCCTCGGCACCGTGCGCATCGACATGCTCGCGGCCGCAGTAGAAACTCAGCGCGGCCGAAAGATCACGCGGTTCCCGCGTGTGGAAGATGCGTTGTGCGTCAAGCAACCTGCGACGGTCGGCCTCGAACGTGATGCCCGCGCGCGCGAACTCTTCGGCCAGCATCGGAATGTCGAAACGACCCGCGTTAAAGCCTGCCAGGTCCGCCTCGCCGAAGAAGGCCAGAATCTCCAGCGCCTTGTCTTTGAAGGTCGGCTGGGAGGCCACGATCTCGTCGGTGATGCCGTGAATGGCGGTCGTTTCGATCGGGATCGGAACACCGGGGTTCAACAGCCAGTAGCCGTTGACCTGCGTGCCATCCGGCTCGATCCGGATTGCGGCCAGTTCGATGATTCGGTCCGCGCGCGGGCTGATGCCGGTGGCTTCAATATCAAACACAATCAGGGGTCGGTCAAGTTGAATCGGAAACATGATGATAGCAGTTAAGGTTAAGGGTGAAGCGTCAATTCGGGAGGCACGACACCGCTCAAGGCGGCGGCCGCGCACCTCTCGGCGGGTTGAAAACAGTGTCGAAATCAACAAGAATGGGACGCTGCGGCAACACATCGCCCGCGGCCATCGCAGCACGCAGTTCCGATGCCGAATCGGGATCGTACCACCAGTAGCCGAGCAGCGACCGCTCGTCACCGTACTTCGACAGCACGGTGTCCGGCATGCCGAAGGTATCCCAATGGAGCAGCCGGGTGGCATCGATATTCCACAAGAGCACATACGGGACCGCAGCGGCGATCCGCTTGTCAATCTCGCGGCAGATCGCGTTACGCTCCGTGATGCTGAACATCGTCTTCTGACGCTCGATCAATGCATCCACCTGCGGGTCTTTGAAACCGGTGATGTTGTTGCCGGAAGGACGGTCCGCCTCGGACGAGAGCCACATGCTCTCGGGATCGCGGAAAATCGACCCGCCCCACGCGGCCCAAGTCACGTCGAAATTGAACGCATCCATGTCGCGCATCCATGAGGCGAAATCCTTACGCTCGATGGTCATCGAAATGCCGACCTCACGGAAGGCCGCAGAGCAGAGCGCCAGAAACTTGTCGCTCCCCCCGTCGCGTGTGAGAAACCGGAACGCCAGCGGCCTCCCCTGCTTTTCCAGAATGCCGGTCTGCGGATTGGCCGTGTAGCCTGCCTCGCGCAGCAGGGCTTTGGCGCGGGCGATATCAAAGGGGAACTCCTCGTTGGTGCAGGGATGATCGGCATCGTAGAGGTCTTCGAAATAGGAGCGGTGCAGGAAATAAGCGCCGAACATCATGGTGCGGATCATCGTCTCGCGATCCACCAAATGAGCCATGGCTTTGCGCACGCGCAGATCATCAAAGGGCGGGCGGCGCATGTTCATTGCGAAGCCTTGGAAACCGATGGGGTCATGGTTTTTCACGCGCCGCTTCACGATCCAGTTCTTATCGAACTTTTCACCGATCGTCTCATTGGCCCAGATACGTGCCGTATAGACCGCATAGACATCCACCAGCCCTTTTTTAAACGCTTCGAAGGCATTCTCGTTGCTGGAAAAATAGCGGAAGACAACCGTATCGAAATTCATGGTGTTGCGCGTCGAGGGCTTGGAGCCGGCCCACCAATCGCGCCGCCGCCGCAGACGGATTTCGATCTGCTCCTTGACCGCACTCAGCACATAGGGGCCGGAAACCACCGGATGGTCGAGATCGAGGCGGTTAAAATCTTGTCCCTCGAACGCATGCCGGGGCAGGATCTCAAAGAGGCCGAGCGCGCTCAGATTGCGCCAGTGGCTCTCCTTCGCGCGGAAGCGAACCGTGCGCGGCCCCAGAATCTGCGGCGACTCGAACACCCCGAGCATCACCTTCGATGGGCCAGTGGCGTGACGCGGATCCATCACTTGGTCGAAGGTCCACTTCACATCCTCCGCCGTGACCGGTCGGCCGTCGCTCCATGCGGCGGCCTCATCAAGCTCAAAGGTATAGGTGAGCTTATCGTCGGAGATCGTCCAGCGCTTGGCGAGATACGGCACGAACTCCGTGGTGAGCGAGTCCACACCCAACAGCGACTCATACATCATGCCGAACACCTGACGGGTATAGGTGTTGTTATCGATGTAGGCATTCAGGCTTTTCGGTGGCTGAAACGCCGCAAAGCGGATCATGCCGCCCGGTTCAGCGTACGGGCTGGCCAGCGGATCAGGCGCATCCCGCCACTCCGGTCTGGGATACACATCGTCCGACCGCGCCAGCAACGCGGCACACGCACAAAAAATGAAAGCAAACAGATACATGGTTTTTTTACAAAGACGGTTAACAGGTTAGCGTATCCTACCCGAAAATGGGAGAGGAAAAGCCGCGGGCGCGGGCCGGTTTTGCCAAACCGGCC
>DUPH01000277.1 GCA_012838435.1 Lentisphaerota bacterium
AGCCGAATCCAGCGGAAAGCTGCATGAGTTTGTCCACCGGCATGTCCAGCGTATCGGCGAAGGCTCGCACGACCGCCTGGCAGCAGTTCATCTCGCGCTTCAGCTACGCGGCGTATTCCTGTCTTTCATGTGTCGTCATTTCAGCTCCTTTCAGCCAACGAGGAGTTTCATGTCGTCGTCCACCGATCCGATGCCGGCGATGCCGAAGTTCTCGACGAGCACCTTGGCGACGTTCGAAGAGAGGAACGCCGGGAGGGTAGGGCCAAGATGGATGTTCTTCACGCCAAGGTAAAGGAGCGCCAGCAGGACGATGACGGCCTTCTGCTCGTACCATGCGATGTTGAAGGCGAGCGGCAGCTTGTTGATGTCGTCAAGGCCGAAAACCTCCTTGAGCTTCAGTGCGATGAGCGCTAGCGAATACGAGTCGTTGCACTGTCCGGCATCGAGGACGCGCGGAATGCCGCCGATGTCGCCCAGATCCAGCTTGTTGTACTTGTACTTTGCGCATCCCGCCGTGAGAATCACCACATCCTTCGGCAATGCCTTGGCGAACTCGGCATAGTAGTCGCGGGACTTGTGGCGTCCATCGCAGCCCGCCATCACCACGAACTTCCTGATCGCACCCGACTTCACGGCCTCGACGACTTTCCCGGCAAGCGCGAACACCTGTTCGTGCGCGAACCCGCCCACGATCTTGCCGGATTCGATTCCCGTCGGCGGCGGACATTTCTTCGCCTGCTCGATGAGCGCGGAGAAGTCCTTTTGCTCGCCGTATTCTCCGTCGATATGGCGGCATCCTGGGAATCCCGCCGCGCCGGTCGTCCAAAGCCTGTCCTTGTAGGATGCGGCAGGCGGCACGACGCAGTTCGTCGTCATCAGGATCGGGCCGTTGAACTTCTCGAACTCCTCCTTCTGCTTCCACCACGCGTTCCCGTAGTTGCCTGCGAAGTGCGGATACTTCTTGAAGGCCGGATAGTAGTGGGCCGGAAGCATCTCAGAATGTGTATAGACATCGATGCCCGCCCCAGCCGTCTGCTCAAGCAGCATCTCAAGGTCTCGCAGATCGTGGCCTGAAATCAAAATGCCGGGGTTCGCGCGAACGCCGATATCGACCTCCGTGATCTCTGGGTTGCCGTAGGCGGATGTGTTTGCCTTGTCGAGGAGCGCCATGCCCGCGACGCCGAACTTGCCGGTTTCAAGGGCAAGAGCGATGAGATCGTTTACCGAAAGCGAATCGTCAAGCGTCGCCGCCAACGCGCGTTGGATGAACGCATCGACATCCTCGTCATCCTGCATGAGCGCATTCGCGTGTTTTGAGTAGGCGGCAAGCCCCTTAAGACCGTAGGTAATCAACTCGCGCAAAGAGCGGATATCCTCGTCGGTGGTCGCGAGAACGCCGACCATATCCTTTGTGCTCTTTGTGTCCTTTGTGGCTAATTTGCCCCGCATGGTCTTCGTCTTGGCTATCGCGGCCTTGATTGCATCGGCGTCGAAATTCGCGTTCGTGATGGTGATGAAGAGATTGACCGTCACGAGGTGGTTGATATCCTTGTCGACCGGCTTGCCATCCTTACGCAACGCTGTCGTGACTTGCGAGAGACGCTTCGTCTCATAGACCAGTTCATCCTGCAACGCAGCGACGTCAGCCGTCTTGCCGCACACGCCGCATACCGTGCAGCCCTTGTTTCCTGCAGTCTCCTGGCATTGCCAGCAAAACATCTTCTGTTCGTTCATTTTCAAATTCTCCTGTTTGAAGTGATGAAATTCTGCGCGTTATTCCGTTTCCCTTATTGCGGCCACGGGGCATCCCTCGATAGCCTGCTTTACCGACTCGCCGTTTGCATCGGTCGTGTCCGAGACGGCCTCCGCCTTGCCGTCCGCGTTCATTGCGAACACGTCAGGCGCGATGCTGGTGCAAAGGCCGCAGCCTATGCACAGTTCATGGTCAACATACGCTCTCATCTTGATTCTCCTTATCTTATGTCAATCCAATGTCAGCAGCAAAGCCATCTTGAACGGCTTTTCGGCGCGGACCCAATGTGCGCCGTTCTTGGCGAACGCGAAGTTCTCCCCCGCCTTGATGGTGTGTTCCTTGCCCTCATAGCCGATCACACCCTCGCCGTCGAGCGCGAAGATCAGCGCCTCGCCCGGCGCGGCGTGTTCGCTCAAACCCGTGCCGGCGGCGAAACTCATCAATACGAACTTCAACTTCGGCTCATTGATGATGTCCTTGTTGACGATGCGCCCCTCCGCGTAGGGAAGAATATCCTTGAGAGCGAATGCCTCGCCTGGATTCACCTTCATTTTGTGTTCCTTTCCTGTTTCGATTTCCGTATAGACGATGCCCGCCTCGGTCTTGACGCCCACCGGCTGGCCGACAGGCGTGACAAAAGACTCGCCTTTTACGATCTTTGTGTTCTTTTCTCCTAAAACCTCTCCCTCGCCGTCGATGACTATCCACAGTTTATGGTAGTCGTATGTTTCGGGACTGATGTCCGTTCCTGCCGCGAGGGCGAAATGGGAAATCCGCCGCCCAGCGACTTCGGCAACGGCCTTCGAGACCGTGCAGCCGTCGACCGGCGCATTCTCCGCCGCTATCGAGAAAAGCGCTCCCTTGCGTTCGTTCATGGCGTCTCCTTCACGAATCGATGATCCGTCCAACGGCTCGATTCTCAACGAGCCCGTGAAATGGTGACGAAAGAACTCGTAGGAACGGCTTCGGGTTGCCTGTCCATCCAGACGGCAACTCGAAGCCGTACGTCATCCGGCACATGTCCCCGGCACATGGCATCTTGCCGCATCACCATCACAAGAGCCGGAATCGGGCTTGAAATGGGCTCGTTCCTTTCATTTCAGTTTCGCGATTTGAGAGTGCTGTCACAGCGCGTAACCGCCGCGTTAGCTTAGAGAGCGCGGTGCGCTCTCCAAGCCGAGCGGAGGCGAGAGCCGAGCGATTTCGTCGGCGGTGAGGCCGGTGAGGTCGGCGATGTCCGCTACGGCAAAGCCCTTGTCTTTCATTTTGCGGGCGGTGTTGAGCTTGTCTTGCCGCAGTTTTTCAAGTTCAGCCTTTGCCGCGTCGCGTTCAGCCTTTGCCGCGTCAAGCTTCTTCCGCTCCTCGGCAAGCTCCGCTCTCGCGTCGTCAAGCTCTCCGACAAATGTCGCCTCGCGGCGCACTGCGTCCCAGTACCCTTCGTATGCCGCCATCTCCGCGGCGCTGTAAGCGGACTCCTCGACGATCTCCAGCGCCTTGGAAACTTCGGGATTGTCTAAGAGCTCCTGCGGCGCCGTGCGCGTCTTCTCGTCTATCTCGGTGAGGAACCTGAGCCACAGCACCGCCATCTTCTTCTCGGCGAAGGACTGCGGCTTGAACTTGGGCAATTCCACGAACACCAGATGAAGGCCGTCTATCTTCTTCTTCGTGTCGAGATGATGGACCATCGAGTAGTAATGGTAGCAGTTGTCCGTGTCGGGCTCGAATGTCGTGTTGACGAGATTGAGCGAATAGACCGGCTGGAGGAGTTTGTATTCCTCGCTCCTGTCGATCTGCCGCACATACGCCTTTGCGGCATTGAAGAGGACGCGCTCCTTGAAGGCCGTTGTCCAGTTCAGCTGCATCTCGACGATGAACGTGCGGCCGCCGGTCTCTTCGCAGCGCACGTCAACGATGCTGTTTTTCTTGTCCGGGTTGTCCGGCACAATCTCCGGCGGCAGATACTCGATCGACTCCACCTGCTTGCCATCGTCAAGGGGAAGCAAGGCATTGAGAAGGCTGATGACGAGATTCTTGTGCTCGCCAAAAACCTTCTTGAAGGTGACATCAGCCTTTGGGTCAAGATACTTTGCCATGTCAAAGCCCGCCCCTTCTTTCATGCGGCGGGCAGAGGCTGCTGCCGCTCGGACACGGGCGACAGGAAAGCATTCGCGCAAAGGCCGCGGATGTTGCCTTTTCGTCGTCGCATTTGATGCGATCTGCCACGCTCTTCATCGTCATTCGCCTCTCTTCTCCGTTTCAGGGCACAATACACCTCAGCAAAAGACGAAAGAAGTGTAGCATACCCGCCCCAGAAAGTCAACGGGGAATCGGCGAAATCAATGAAAAATCAGCCGTTTTAGATCTGGAAACAGCAGCCTTGGACAGCCCTTAGGCATCCCTTGGGAAGCCTTGCGGCTTCCCCGCGTCTGTGCGAATCATCTGCGCGGATGCTGTCCGAATGCAAGGATGTCGGAGAAAAACCTCTACGCAAAGACCCTTCGCGCGCTTTGCGTTCCCTCTGCGTTCTTTGCGTTAAGACACGTCGCTCTCTTTCATCTTCGGCGGCTAAGGAGCTTTGTCCGCGTCCTTGGAGACGAAGCGCCATTTGCGGAGGCGGTCTCGCGCCGACCTGCTCGGCGTACCCTACATCGTCTTTGGCAGCGGCACCGCGCGCAAACTTCCGGATGGTTTCGACCCCGTGAAGGGCAAAGAGCAGTTCATTGATTTTTGCCGCAAACTCGGCGACCGCATCCAGAACCTGAAAGTCACGATCGTTTTGGAGCCGCTCAACACGGGCGAGACCAACCTCCTCAACTCAGTGACCGAAGGGATCGAGTATGTGGACACGATCGCCCGTCCGCGCATCCAGCTTCTGGCCGACTTCTATCACATGATGAAGGAAGACGAAGGCCCCGACGCCATCCGCAAGGCCGGGGCCCGTATCCGTCACTGCCACATTGCCGAGCTTGAGGGCCGCAAAGCCCCCGGCACCAAAGGCGAGGATCTGAGCGGCTACTTCAAGGCGCTGCGCGATATCGGCTACACCGGCGGCGTCTCCTGCGAATGCGGCTGGCCTAAAGAGAATATCGAAGATGCCTGGAAGAAGGCACTCGCGACCATGCGCCAGCAAGCTGGTCAAGAGGGATGAACGTTGTTTCGCCAAACAGGGAAAACAAGAGCGGGAGGTCTTCACGCTGAAGGTGTGCGGACGGTACATCCCGGATACTTTCTGTATCTGGAGATGACGGACGACATAACGCTGGCAGACCTTGACAGCTTCCTGTGCGGCATGCGCCAGAAAGCGGCGGGAAAAAACGGACGAAGGCTATTTCCTCAAACCCGTTAATTCTCCGCGCACCGGTGTGTGCGGGTATGAGCGATCCCTTCGGGTTTCACTTTAAGAAAAAACGGCTTAGGGGTTGATAACTGAGTTCTGCCATCAGTGCATCCCAGTTGGCAGGCAATTTGATTTCTATCGTGACGGAGTTGCCACCGGGAAGAGTCTGCACCTTGTTTCGGTCTGCGTCTCCCGTGACAAGAATGGACGCCAGCCCCGTTTCCATGACAGGCACCGTATAAATCTTTTCAGGAGCATCACCCTTTTCCAGCCATGGAGGGGGATCCGTAAGTTCTCCGCCTTCAGTGCGGATGATTTTTTTCACGTGCATGCCCATCGTATAGCGGGCGGGAAAGGCGCTTCCCGGATTGGCCCAGTAGTTGGCATACGCCCGCTCATACGCTGGTCGCCGCGCTGTCGCGACCAAGGCCGCTTCCAGTTTCTCCTTCGCGGGATACGTTCGGGCGAGATCGCGTGCGACAAACTCCGTCACCAGAAACGTTCGGTTCGGAAGGCGCGGCCCGCTCCCCGTGGCGAACTGGCCTTTCTCGACCGCGTCCCATGCGATCACCTCCATGATCTTCTCGCCGTCGTGCGAGGCGGGCGTCAGATTGTTGCCCCACACCAAGGCGGAGGCCGCCGTCAGTGTACTTTGGTTCCAGTCAAAACCTTTCTGCACGTGATGGGGCTCCCAGCCAATCCGCAGACAGGCCGCTTCGTCCTCCGCCATGCTCCATGGCATCAGATACCCGAATGTCCCCATACGGTTCTGTTTGACGTAGTATCCCCCTAGATTCATCATCGCCAGATTGATGAAGCGTCCGAGCGCGGCGTTGCGTGGCTCATTGATCTGCCCCTGCTGTGAATCAATGCCCAGTTGCCGGGCGACCGGGCCATTGAGCCAACAATAGGGCGTCCAGGCATGGGTACTGGCAAGCACCCGACGATAGTTCCCGTCGGCGAGCGCCTTGGTGTAAGCGATCAACACTGGCATAAACTCTGGCAGGCAACCGGCCATCACGCCGTTGACAGCCACATGCCAAACAAGCACCTCACGGTAGGCGATGGGCAACACACCGACCACGGCGTCCCACGGCTCGTCCGTATATTTCAGGAACGCTTCGACCCGTTCCACCGTGGGCGGAATGATCGGCAGTCCATCCGACCAACACTGTTCGGTGAAAAAACGATTCACCCCGTCAATCGTGCCCGCAAACACCCGATCTTTCGGCCCTCCCCTATCCGTCTTCCGCCGCTCCGCAAGCTCGGCTTCGGTGATCGGCTTCGTCAACGCCGCAACGATCTGGGGCCAGACGATTTCTCGCGTATTCTGGATCAGCTCTTCAGGGCTATGCGCAGCAAACGCACCGGGATACGTGGCTGTGCGTGGCGCGGGCACCCCGCTATTGAGTGCGGTTGAATAGACTTGGTTCGTGAATGTCGGCGCTGCAATGGTGACCGCTGGAATACCGATATATTCTGCCGCTATACTTGATCCCGTCTCCTTTGGCGTGCAGAGTCCGCAACCGCCATTCCCGGATATCACCGCCTGCACACCCATTTCTTTCAGCTTACGCTGGAATTCGTCTTTCGCCTCGCGTCTGACCCCAGGCCCAGGATAAGGACCGGCGGCACCGATTTCGCCCAGCAAAATCACTTTGGCCGTAGGGTGATGTGCCAGAATCAACCGCTTGATCTCAGGGTGCGTGATGTTGGCCATAAAGCTTCCGCCAACGACCGCGATGTTTTTCCCGTCCAACGTGTCCAGCCGGGGCGCTTGCTTGATCATCTGCACCGTTTGCTTGCCGACCGGCGACACAACGGCATATCTGCCAGCCGGAACCGGTGCCCCCGGAAGCAGGCAGGCATCGCCGCATTCGTAAGAAGACATGCCGCTCAATTCGCTTTGCGCGGCAAATGCGGCATCCACCTCTCCCCATACCGCCGCTAGACACACCATCGCCAAGCATACCCACCCCGATCTATTGTCCATAAAGGTTCTCCGTGTTACGTTACCCGTAACAATTACAAACGGCGGAGAGAAACTGATATTGCGCCACCCCTCTCTTTTGTATCGTATCGGCCAGCGCTTCTCTAGCCGCGTTAGAGTAGCGCGGAAGCGATGCCTAGATAGATGAACACCCCCAAAATGTCGGCCAGCGAGGTCACCAGCGGGCTGCTAGCCACAGCGGGGTCAATCTTGAGTTTGCGCAGGATGAACGGCAGGGTCATGCCAATCAAACTACTGAGAAACGGGGTCGTAGTTTGACATTAGACAAACAGCAGAAAGGCGAAGACAAGGAACGGTGAAATGATAGCGGCTCGGCTGAAAACCAACGGGTCTTGTATCGGTCGGTTGCGCACGTATCGAGG
>DUPH01000278.1 GCA_012838435.1 Lentisphaerota bacterium
CGGGGCACCAGAGATTGGTGTAGGCCATCGAGCGCCGGTAGTACTCGGCGGCGTCCGTCTCCTTCTTCAGACTCTCGGCGAAGCGGCCCATGCACCAGTCGGAGTAGGCGTACTCCAAGGTCATCGAGAGGCTGTTCGGCGTGAAACCAGCGGGACCGTTCCCGAACCTCTCGACCGTATTCTTGCACTGGCGGTAAGCCTCTTCGACGTCATACTTGCGGATGCCCTTCTCGTAGGCATCGACGATGACCGAGACGGCGGGGTTGCCGATCATGCAGCCCGAATAAGCGTTGAGCAGTTCCCACCGCTCAAGGTAATTGCGGCCGCTGAGCTGCGCGAGTTGCACCAGCGAGTTGACCTCGTCATTCACCACATCCGGACGGATGAGGGTCAGCAGCGGGAACTGACTGCGGAAGACATCCCAACCGCTGAAGATCGTGCGGTAGACAAAGCCTTGCGCGCGATGCGGCTTGCCGTCCGCGCCCATATAGTTTCCGTCGATGTCAGAGACGCTGCGCGGATCGATCATGCAGTGGTAGAGCGCGGTCGCGAAGATCTCGCGGTCGTCATCGGTGCCGCCTTCGCAGTTGACGCCCTGGAGGGCATCGGCCCACAGACCGCGCGAGTGCGCCCGCACACCGTCGAAGTCGAATTCGGGAATGTCGTGTGCGAGGTTGGCGCGCGCGCCTTCCACGCTGACGTAGGAGAAGCCCGCGCGCACCAGCACCGAATCGTCCTGCGCCGTAGTGAACTCGGCGAAGAAGCCGGTGTTCGTGCCTTCGTAGGCACGCAGACCCTCGAATACGCGGTCTTTATCCCATACGCCGAAGGTTTGGAACGGCTTGCTGAACACGGCGCAGAAATGCTGCGTGTAGTTGACGCGCCCGGCGCCGCGCCCCCAGCCGCCATCTTTGTCGGAACAGACCATGAAACCCTCGATGGTGCGGTCATCGACCACGCGCACCACTTGGCGACTGTGGGAGAGCCAGCGCTCTTTCTGACCGATGCGGCGACCGAGGTCGATCTGGATACGTGATGTCTGAGACTGCGGGAAGGTAAAGCGGATGATACCGGCGCGCGGCGCGGCCGTGAGTTCTGCAGTAATCCCGTAACGCAACAGGTCCACGCGATAGTAAGCGGCCGAAGCCTGTTCGCGGTCATGGCTGTAAGGCGATTTCGCCTGGTCACGATCGAACTGGCGCGGACCGGTGGTGGGCATCACCTGAAAGTTGCCGAGGTCGCCGTACCAGCCGATACCGCTCATGTGCGTGAAACTGAACCCCTCGATGGTCTCGTGGTGATGCGAATAACCAGGGCCGTTATCGCCGCCCGTGATGGTGTCCGGGCTGAGTTGGATCATGCCGAAAGGCGTGGCCGCGCCGGGGAACGTTTTGCCTAGGCCGTGCCCGCCGTAACCGCTCAGCGTGATCGCGCCGATCATAGGGTTAATGCAGTCGACGAGCTGTTTTTCAGCGGCCCAGCCCGCGCCGCGAAACGCGAAGCATAGAGCCAGTAGAACGCCTGTTTTTTTCAGAGCCATAGCAAGATTTCCTCAGGAGCAAGTGTCGGGTGATACACGACACCGTTACGTGTGGGAAGGATGGCATAAAAACGCCCAACGCTCAACACACTTAATCCCATCCCCTAGTGGCATGGGCGTCCCGCCCATGAAACACGGGCAAGATGCCCGTGCCACGCCTCTGTACTAAAAAAACCGAGCCGTGCCCTCTAAAACCCTTTGCGTTCTATACGTTCTTTGCGGCTTTTCCCGTAGCCACGTCTTTTCGTGTTGCCTTACACGCGATTACCCTTGCCCCACTTTTCTCATATCCGGCTTGATGCAACTGTGCTATAAATAGTGGCACCTTTGGAACAAATGATGGATGCTGAACGAATGAGTGATACTTTGCAGGAGGATATCCTGAGGCTGAAGCGTGAGCGTTCAGCCGTTATCTTGGCGCACAACTATCAGCCTGGGGAGGTGCAGGACATCGC
>DUPH01000279.1 GCA_012838435.1 Lentisphaerota bacterium
CCATGTCTCCCGCCGGTCTGCCCAGACCCCGCGGAACACGCCCCGCTCCCACATGTACACCACGAGGCACAGCGCGTACGCCGCCACAACCAAAATGCCCGGCAGTCCTATAAACGCCGTTCCGCCGGCATCCGTTCCGCCGCAAAAAGGATTTCCATCCATCGTGCCATCTCCCCGCCGCCCGTGCCGCACCGGGCTCCGCGCGCCCCCACAAAAAGGCGCGGACCCCAATCTGTGCCTCATCTGAGGTACCACCAAGCACCTGTTAGGAAGCACGAGACAGAGGCCGCGCCCGAGCGGGCGCGTCCCCGTGCATCTCGCTTCCTAACTTAAACTTGGTGGTTTCAGATGAAGCGTTAATGCGCGTAAGCGCAAAATCAAAATGTGCAGGACTGTCTGTAAAACGCCTGACCGCAACGCGCGCGGCCACTCACCTCTGGTCACATCTCGTTGTCATCGCGAGAACAACAACGTACCGTACCCTCAACACACATTACCCTTTATGAAATCGTGCCGTCAGCATACGCCTTGCCGGCAGGCATTGTCAATCGTGTTTTTGATTTTCAGGGGACGCTCGCGCTCCCGACCGCGCACACGCAAACCACGCACTAAACTCGCGGGCCCCCTGTCTCCAGCCGATTATTACAGCGTCCGCACGGCCAGAGTTACCTCGCCGTTGTCCGCGCCCTTCTCCAACAGGGTCTTGCGCGTGACACGCGAACGGCCGTTGACCGTGCGGCGCGTGACGCGCAGCAGCTTGCGGGCCGCGACCAGTCTCACGGTCAACAGCCGCTCGCCGCCGCTCGGCGGGAAATCCGACGCGTCCAGTTCCGCCAGCCCCTCGGCCAGCAGCGTCGCGCCTGGATACTTGGCCACCGCTTTGGCTGCGTATTCCAGCGGCGCGGCCGCCAGACCGCCGAGCGGGCCGGCCGCGCTGTCCACGGCATCGGCACCGATCGCGAGTGCCGCGCCGGCCCAGAAGCGCAGGATCTTCTCCAGTTCCTCATCGTCCAGTGCCTCGGTGACTGTCACGGCAAGCGCGAAACGCCCCTCGACCGTCTCCTTGAAAAGGATGCGCCGCCCCCAGTTGGCCGTTTCAAAATCAGCGGTACCCTCCTGCAACGTGCAGGATTGACTGGCGCTTTTACGTGCCACACCCACCCGCGGCCACACCAAGTCGGTGGTCAGCAGGTGCGAGGTTGTGGTGTCGAGCCCCGCACCGGTGACCGGTATGTTGATGCTGTGCAACGTGATTTCAACTTCGCGCTTTACTCGTCGTTCCATGCCCGCTCCTCGGTACACGTTTGATGTTTATTGCAACAACAACAGGCTGCCGCGTGGCGTGAAGAAGTAGATCTTGGTGCGGTCATCGCTGTAGCGCAAGCTGGCGTTTTCAATACCCTCGACGGTCCAGCCGCTGAGGTCATCCGGACCGTTGATCGCGGTCGACGAGGAGATGAGCGGCCGCTTGGCGGGCGGCATCAGTCCTGGCGTGAGCGAGGCAACTTGCACCAAGCCGTTGGTC
>DUPH01000280.1 GCA_012838435.1 Lentisphaerota bacterium
AACCGCAGCACGCTACCTCGCCTCCAAAAAGGTCGTGGCGACCGTGCTGTCGTCGCGGGAGATCTCGGAGCACATCCCCCGCGCCCTGCGCGACGCATCGTTTTTTTCCGCGCGCACGATCTACGCCGGGCACCTCGCCGAGACGCAGGCCGAGATCACGCGCCTGCTCGACGGCCGCGCCGGCCCCGCCGAGATCCGCACCCGCATGAAGATGCGCCTGGAGGCGCTCGGCTACTCGCCCGCCCCCGGCGAGGAGGGCAGCCTCACCGACCTCTCCAGCGACCTGCGCACCAACCTCATCATCGCCATGCAGGAAGCCGAAGCGCGCGGCTACGCCGTCTGGCGCAGCCAGCAGGACGAGGCCGTGCTGACCGTCTGGCCGGCGCAGGAACTCTACCGCGCCCAGTTCCGCCAGAAACCCCGCGACTGGCGCACCCGCTGGAACGAGGCGCGCGCCGATCTGGGCGAGGGCAACACCAGCGCCACCTACGCCGTATCAGCATCAGGCCCGTTCGTCGCGTTGCGCGGCGACCGCATCTGGAGGCACCCCGCCGTCAACCGCTTCGGACGCCCGTGGCCGCCTTTCGATTACAACAGCGGTATGCGTCTGCGCGGTGTGAAAGCCTCGCAAGCGCGAGAAAAAAACGTGCTCAAAGGCCGTGCATTCCCCAAGCCCGCGCGAGACCCGATGGACGGCAGCATCAGATCATCGTCTGCCGCAGGGATGGACGCCGAGATCGTGCGCGCGTGGGCGGCCGCGTTCGGCGCACGCGCCCGCGTCTACAAGGGACGCGGCGGCATCCCCCGCGTGGCCGTAGCCCCTGACGCCGGCGCGGCGAGGCAGGTCATCGACGGCGCGTTATCGGGCGGCGACGCCACGGCAGCCTTCGGCTTCCCCACCGCCGGCGCACTCGAAGAGATCAGCGCAGCCATCGGAAAGCCAGTGCGGCCCGAGATCCCGCTCCAAGTGTCCGCCGCGGACGTCCGCCACATCCTCAAAGCGCACGGCGCCGAAACGCGCACAGGGCAGCACCCCGTGACAACGGAGGACATCAAGCGCGTGCCTGAGATCGTGGCCGGCCCCGGACGCTGGCGCGCCAGCACACCGCAGGAAAAAGGATCGTATGAGGGCGATGCAGTGACCTTCGCGGCTGACACAGGCGAGCGTATCAGCTTCCGCGTCACCGCAGGGAAGAACGATCCACGCATCACGCTCAAAACCATGTGGATCGAAAAACAAAAAGACCGTCCCGCTGACTAACGTCCGAAACGCTCCCGTTTCCGCACGGGCCTCAGCTGCTACGGTCAAAGGGAAGTATACCATGTTAGACATCCAAGTCAACCTCGACGGATCAGGCGCAATCGGCCTCCTGCGCAAATTGCAGTGGTCGTTTCAGGGACGCGCCGCATCCCGCGGTGTTGGCGAGGCATGCGCGAAACTCACACGGGATCATCTCTGCCGCATCGCGTCTAGCCGTCACCGCTCCGGTCTGGCGCGCAACTTCTACGCGCGCGCCGCCGATGCCGTCGTCTCCGAGCCAGTCTCGCACGGCGCAATGATCACGATCCCGCACACCGGCCTTGCGCTACGCTACTACGGCGGCACCGTGCGCCCGAGCGGGCGCGTCTCGCTCGTCACCGGCCGCCCGATCAAGCGCTTGGCGATCCCGATCAAAGGCCGCGGCGCGGAAGGCAGACTGCCGAAGGACTTCAAGGGGCTTTTCGTCGTGGCCTCCAAACGCTCCGGCAAGGCGGTGCTGGCCGGTCGCGGGCCGTCCGGCCTTGTCCGTGCGCTCTTCACGCTGGTCAAATCCTCAACGCACAAAGCGGACAAGAGCGTCCTCCCCACTGACGACCAATACACGGCTGCCGGTGCCGATGCGCTCGACGAGCTGTTAGCGGAGACGATCAATGGCTTCTAAAGACATCAAGATTCTCATCAAGACCCTCGCCGACGTGACCGGCATCTCGCGCGTCACGGCCGCCTGGCGCAAATGGGCTGCCGACCACAAGGTCGGCGCCGCCGCCGTCACCGCGTCGCTGCGCGGTTTGGCGGCAGCAGCCAAGGCATCATTCTCCGCTTTCGCCGCCGCCGGACGCGCCGCTTTCAACGCCGTTTCACACGGCATGCAAACCGTGCGCAACGCCGCCATCGGTCTCGGCGTCGGCATGGGCGGCGCGGTGCGCGAGTTCTACACCTGGAACAAAGAGGCCGCCCGCGCCTGGGCGCTCATGGACATCGGCAAAGATGAGTTCGTCCAAATGCGCACAGAGATCGCCGACATGTCCGCAGAACTCGGCGTCGCAAAAGACGAGCTTGGGAAAGGCTGGACGCTCGCCGCCGGATCAGGCGTCGAGAACAACGAGATCGTCCGCTTCCTGCGCACCGCCGCAAAAGTCGCGATCACGGACGGCTCGGACAT
>DUPH01000281.1 GCA_012838435.1 Lentisphaerota bacterium
CCCATGGTCGCGCTGTTGTGCTCGGAAAAGTGTCCCGGCAAGCTCATCCTCGACACCTACGACCTCGCCAAGCTGTTCCGCAAGCAGGGCGTCACCGTCATCAGCGGCTTCCATTCGCCGATGGAGGAGGAGTGCCTGCGCATCTTGCTCCGATCTCCCCATCCAGTTGTCTGGTGTCTGGCCCGAGGCCTGTTCAAGCGCATCCCCACGCAACCGGTTGACTGCCGTCCCGCCATCGATGAAGGCCGGTTGCTGATCATCTCCCCGTTCAAGGCCAGCCTCAGCCGCGCCACCCAAAAAACGGCCATGATACGCAACCGCGTCATCGCCGATCTGGCCGCCGCCGTGGTCGTGGCGCATGCCGACCCTGACAGCGACAGCAAAGTCGGGGCGCTTGCCTGTGATCTTCTGGCGGCGGGCAAGCCCGTCTACACCTTCGACCACCCCGCGAACGCCGCTATTCTCGACCGCGGCGCGCAAGATGTCAGCCAGCTTGACTTGACGCCGTTTATTTCCTTCACCGCCACCGAAAGCAGTTGAAAGTTCGATGCTTTGGTTTCAGGGCTCGGGGTTATTTAACGCAGAGACGCAGAGACGCAGAGTTTTTTTGGGGGGCAGGGCTTGGGTTTTTGGAACCACAAAGGGCACGAAGGTTTTTTGGGGCAAGCCGCAAGTCGCAAGTCGCGGGTCAACCTCTCTTTCTGCTGTGCGGAAGGATGGGTTCTCAGGTTTCACTGCGGAGCATCGGTAGGGGCTCGCGGGGACACTCGCCCTCCAGTGCTACGGTCTGGGCTCGCGGAGCGCTGGGAGGGGCAAGCGTCTGCTTGCCCGAGGACGAGCGACGCTCGTCCCTTCCTACGGCGGTTACGCAGCCATCCCCAAAAAATCTCTGCGCCGCTGCGTCTCTGCGTTAAAAAACGTTCAACTCTCAACGTTCAACTCTCAACTCTCAACCTTCTGCGGGCGGGGACGCCTACGCTCCCGACTGCGCACACGCAAACCACGCACTAAACTCGCGCATCCCTGTCACTAACCGATTGCAGCCCAAGCACTGTCTGCGCTTGCGGAGAGAGCCGGGTCAAGCTATACTGTGCCTACGTTTTTTGGAGTCTTTATGATGCATCGATTTTGTTTGGCGATTTTGTTTTTCGCGGCGGTCGGGGTGATGCCGGCGGCATTCGCGCAGTCGGCGGCGCAACCGCCGCTGATCTCGGTGGTCAAGAAGGGGGCGGATAAAAATACCGTCTCTTTGTCCGGTTTGCAGGCATCGGGACCGTATGGACAACTTTTCGTAAAAACTTTAACGCGTGACCTGGAGCTTTCTGGCTGGTTTAAGGTTGCTCCGTCGGGCGCGGTGACCGTGAAGGGTTCGGTGGCGGATGCGGGTTCGGGCGTGCAAAGCGCTTGCCGCGTGGAGTGGCCCGGCAAGGCCTTCAACTGGGCGCGTACCTCGCTAGGACAGGCCGAGGTGAGGCGTCAAGCGCACCAGCTCGCGGACGAGATGGTCAAGCTGATCGCCGGCGAGGTCGGCATCGCTCAGACGCGTATCGTCTTTGTCAACCGTCGTGGCCGCAACAACGCGGATCTTTACGTCTGCGACGCTGACGGCCAAAATGTCATGCAGGTCACCCATGACAACGTGGCGGTTGTCGGCCCGCGTTGGGCACCGAACGGGCGTGACATCTACTACACCAGTTTCCTGAAGGGGTATCCGGCGGTCTACCGCATGGCGGTGGGCGCGGAGCGCAAGGCGCTGGCGGCGTTCAAAGGGCTGAACACCGGCGCGGCGATTTCGCCGGACGGTTCGCGCGCCGCGATCATCCTTTCCTATCAAGGCAATCCGGAGTTGTACGTGCTGACGCTCTCTGGCGGCAACCTGACGCGGCTGACCCAGACGCCCCACGGTTCCGAGGCCAGTCCCTGCTGGTCGCCCGACGGACGCAGTATCGTTTATGTGAGTGACGTTGACCGCACGCCGCAACTCTATCTGGTGGATGTGGCGACGCGCCGTTCGCGCCGGTTGACTTACAAAGGTTCTGAAAATGTCAATCCTGACTGGCACGCCAAGGGCGGGATTGTCTATGCCACTAAGCGCAGCGGAGGCTATCAGATCGCGGTGCTCAACCCGCAGGAGGGTGAGCGGTCAGCGACGATGGTGACGCAGCCCGGCACTTACGAGCACCCCTCTTGGGCGGCGAACGGGCGGCATGTGGTCTGTTCGAATAGGGGCGCGCTCTACATTCTTGACACTCTGGGGGATCCTGCGGTACGTTTAATCAACATTGCCGGGAATTGGATGTCTCCAGATTGGTCTGAGCGCTAATAACGGTTCACGAGTGAGGAGTTCACGTATGCATATTCGTTCGGTCGTCTTTGTCAATGTCGCAATGGCCAGCCTGCTTCTTCTTGCAGCGGGTTGCCGTATGCCGTGGTCTAAAAGGGGTGGCGCGGGCGGCGCTGGTGCCGGTGGCGGCTTGGGGTTGGATGACCCGACGCTTCTGGAAACCACGGATATTCCCTCGGTTTATGATAATATGGGTGGTCTCGTTAGCGGTGCGCGTTTCGAAGACACGCTCGCGCCTGTGCAGGGTGTGACCTTTGCGCCGGTCTACTTCGCGTTCGACAGCTATGCGCTGGCTCCTTCCGAAGTCGCCAAGATCGAGCAGGTCGCCATGCATCTCCAACAGAACGCGAACCACGTGTTGGTGGTCGAAGGACACTGCGACGAGCGCGGCAGCAATGAGTACAACCTGTCGCTGGGCGAGAACCGCGCCATTTCGGTGCGCACGCGTCTGGTGGAACTGGGCGTGCTGGGTGATCGCATTCAGACCCGCAGCTATGGCGAAGAGAAGCCCGCTGTGATGGGTTCCGGCGAAGAGGTGTGGCGCCTGAACCGTCGCGGCGAGTTTGCGCTGTTCCAGAAGTAAGTGGGCGCGCAGGGGCTTCCGGGCATGTTTTATTTTCCCATCTTAGCGTTCCTCGGCGGCTCCGTGGGCGCGGGCGAATGGGTGGTGCTGTTTGCGGTCATCCTGATTGTGGTTGGCCCCAAACGCCTGCCCGAGATTGCCCGCAAACTGGGCCGCACGATGGAGATGTTCCGTCGTGCGGCTGACGAGTTCAAGGATCAATTGATGAACATGGACCAGCCGTCGTCGTCCGAGTCGTCATCTGAATCGTATTCGTCACACCCGGACACGTCGTATGATGGCGATGGCGTGCCGTCTGATCCCGCCGAGTCGTACGGCTACGACAATCCTTATCCCGATACCGCGGACTACCCCGGCAATGAGGATCATGTCGCCGAGTGGTCGGCAGGATCTTCAGATGAGTCGGGTACTCCACAGGACGCGACGGAGGAGGTGGTGTCCGAGACGACGCCTGAAACTCCGGTGACATCTGAAGCTTCCGAGATGCCCACGGAGCACACCACATGAAGGTCGGGCGATTCTTGATCAAGAGAGACGAAACAGACGATGGTTACAACGATCCGCCGCGTCCGTTCATCGAACATCTGATCGATCTGCGCGACTGCCTGTTGCACTGCGTGATCGCTTGGGTCCTCTGCGAAATCATTATCATCCCGTTCGCGCCGAAGATCACGGAGTGGATTATCGCCCCCGCCGGGCTCTCAACGGACAAGGTGCAGGGCCTTGGCTGGACGGCGGGCTTCAGCATCCTGATCAAGATCATGCTGTGGGGGGGCACGGCGCTCAGCATGCCGTTCCTGCTCTTCTTCATCATGCGTTTCGTTTTTCCCGGATTGAAACGCACCGAGCGCTCAATCATTGTCTTTTGCCTGTTCGCTTCGACGTTTCTTTTTGGTATCGGCGTTTGGATGGCCTATGCGGCGACCCTTGAGATCGCCATCGATGTCCTGCAGAAAATCAATTCGTGGGTGGGTATCAAGGTCGATATCGTACGGCTTGATGAACACGTCGATATCGTCATCAAAACGATCATCGCCTTTGGACTGGCCTTTCAGCTTCCGCTGCTGTTGTTGGCGCTGGGCTGGATCGGTGTGGTTCCGTCCGAAGCACTTCGTTCGCGTCGCCGCATTGCTATCGTGATCATTTTCGTGATCGCGATGGTCCTGACCCCGCCCGATCCGGTCTCGCAGACCTTGATGGCGCTGCCGATGTGCGCGCTGTATGAGGCCTGCATCTGGATCATCCGCCTGCGTGAATTAGCGCGGGGCGACAAGAAAAAAGAAGAAGACGATGATGAACCCCCCGCGCCGGATGACGGCGCGGACTGAGAGGGAGGTACGCCATGGCACGTACGGCGACACGCACACGCACCACACGCGAAACAGACATCGCGGTGACGCTCAATCTAGACGGCAGCGGCGTCAGCCGCATTGAAACCGGTATTGGCTTTTTCGACCACATGCTGGAACTTTTCGCGCGGCACGCGCTCGTGGATCTTGAGGTGCGTGCCAAGGGCGATGTGCATGTGGATTACCACCACACCGTGGAAGACGTGGGGCTGGTGCTCGGCGCTTGTCTCAACGAGGCGCTCGGCGAGCGTCGTGGTATCCGGCGTTACGGATTTTTCCTGTTGCCGATGGACGAGGCGCTTTGCGAGGTGGCGATTGATCTGGGCGGACGTCCGTTTCTGGTCTTCGTCAGCGCGATGAAGCATCACAAGGTGCGCGATTTTGAGGTGAAGTTGCTGGAAGAGTTCTTCCGTGCGCTGTCGGTCGAGGCGCGCCTCAACCTGCATGTACGGCAGGTGTACGGCGACGAGGCGCACCATGTGTGTGAGGCCATGCTCAAAGGATTTGCGCGCACGTTGCGCATGGCAGTCGAGCCCGATCCGCGTGAGACCGGCATTCCCTCGAGCAAGGGGACGATCGGATGATTATTCTGCCCGCGATTGATTTGAAGGATGGTCACTGCGTACGGCTACGGCAAGGCCGGGCGGACGACGTGACCGTGTATGCCGATGATCCTGTGGCGCAGGCGCTCGACTGGCGCGATCAGGGCGCGGAGCAGTTGCATGTGGTGGATCTGGACGGTGCCTTCCAAGGGGCGCCGCAGCATACGGCGGTGATCGAGCGCATCGTGCAGGCGGTCGGCATTCCGGTCGAGGTGGGCGGCGGTCTGCGCAGCGATGCGCATGTCGAGCAGCTTTTGGCGGCTGGCGTGGCGCGTGCAATTATCGGCACGCGCGCCTTGGAAAACATCGAGGCCCTGGCCGCCCTTGTGCAGCGTTTCGGTGACGCCATCGCGGTCGGCATTGACGCGCGCGACGGCTTTGTGCAGGTCAAAGGGTGGGTCGAGACCACCGACACGCGCGCCACCGCCTTGGCGCGTCAGGTGGTGGAGGTCGGCGTGCGTACGATCATCTACACCGACACCGCGACGGACGGCATGCTGGGCGGCCCCAACCTGACAGCCATGCGCGAAATCTGTCAGGCGGTTCCCGCTTGCAGTGTCATCGCCTCGGGTGGCGTCAGTGCACCGGAACACGTGACCGCTCTCAAGGCGCTGGGATGTCCCAATCTGTTCGGCGCGATCGTCGGCAAAGCGCTCTACGACGGCAAGACGACCCTGGCCGCAATGCTGGCGGCAGCCGCAGCCGGTTGAGCGTCTGCCACGAGGAATGATTGTGGAGGCTCTTGCAAAACCCTTTGCTTGCAGGTGTGGCACGGGCATCTTGCCCGTGTTTCATGGGCGAGACGCCCATGTCACGAGGGTTTTTGCAAGAATGATTGCGGAGTTTCCCTATGCTTGATCATGTCGAGGTTACGGTTTTGAAAAACGGCGCCACGGTGGTGTCGTCGCTGATCCCCGACTCGGAAAGCATTTCCGTCGGCGTTTGGGTGGGGGCGGGCGGCCGCCACGAAGCGCCCCGCGTGGCCGGTGTCAGCCACTTTCTTGAACACATGCTTTTCAAAGGCACGCCGACGCGTTCGGCGCTGGCGATTTCACAGGCGATCGAGGGACGCGGCGGTTATCTGAACGCCTACACGCAAGAGGAGAGCACCTGTTACTACGCGCGTCTGCCGCACGAGTATCTGGAGCAAGCTTTCGATGTGTTGGCTGACATGTATCTCAACGCTGTGATCGGCGAGGAGGATTTCAACCGCGAGCGTGACGTCATCCTCGAAGAGATCAAGATGTATCAGGATTTACCGCAGCAGGTGGCGCAGGAGAAGTTGCAAGAGGTCATGTTCAAGGGCCATCCGCTCGGGGCGCCGCTCGCCGGCGATGAAACCGCGTTGCGCCGCATGACCCGCGAGACGCTGCTGCGCTACAAGGCGCGTACCTACACGCCGTCCGCCTCGATTTTTGTATTTGCCGGACGGCTCGACCATGCCGCTTGCGTGGCGTGCGTCGAACGGGCAGTCGGCTCGCGGCGCGCGGCCAGACGGGTACACGCCAAGCGCGTCGACAACACGGTGGCGCAAGAGCGTCTGGTGTGCGTGCGCAAGGAGATTGCGCAGGTTCACGCTGTGGTCGGTTTCCGCATTTTTGGACGACATGACGATCGTCGTTATGCGCTGCGCGTCTTGAACGGACTGCTCGGGGAGAACATGAGTTCGCGTCTCTTCCAAAGTGTGCGCGAGCGGCACGGCCTCTGTTATTCGATCCAATCCAGCTTCCAGTTGTTTGAAGAGACCGGCCTCTTCACCATCAGCGGCGGCTTTGACGAGCAACGCGCGTGTGCCGCGCTCAAGTTGACGGCCAAGGAGATCCGCCGTCTGCTCCGCACGAATGTCGGCGCGGCGGAGTTGGCGCGTACCAAGGAATATTTGCTGGGTGCTTTCCGCTTGGGACTCGAAGGGGCCAGTAACCAGATGACCTACCTCGGCGAGTGCGTGCAGAACTACGGACGCTTCATCCATCCGGATGAGACGATCAAGGCGATTAAGGCGGTGACCGCCGCTGACGTGCGCCGCGTGGCGGAGGACATTTTCGATCCTGCGCACATGACGCTTTCGCTGGTTGTTCCCAATACGCACCCGATGAGCGACGACGAGTGGATCGCTTGCATGGACGTGCGATGAACCGCATTCTCTTTGAGCCCGACGAACTGCTTGCGGACGGGACGGTGCTGCTGACCGATGCGCGTGCCGAACATCTTCGTCAGGTGTTGCGTGTCGAACCCGGCCAGATCGTCGCGACCGGTACGCTGAACGGTTTGGCGGGCGTCTCGCGTGTGCTGTCGATCGGTCCGGACGGTGTCCGCTTATCTCCCTCGCATGATGTCGCGCTGCCGGAACCGTGGCTCGACCTGTTGCTGGCCGTGCCGCGTCCCAAAGTGCTGAAGCGCCTCTGGCCGCAGCTCGCGGCACTGGGGGTCGGACGTGTGGTCTTGCTCAACGCCGCCAAGGTCGAGAAGTGTTACTTCAGCAGTCGGTGGGTGGAGCCTTCTTCTTACCGTCCGTTGCTGATCGAGGGGTTGATGCAGGCGGGGCTCACGCGTCTGCCCGAGGTAACGGTTGCGCCACGCTTCAAACCGTTTGTTGAGGATGATCTGGAACGGCTTTTTCCCGAGACCGTGCGCTTGCTCGCGCATCCGGGAGCGCCCACCGGCCTGCCGCCTTGCGACAGCGTGCGCCGCATGCGGCCGCTGTTAGCCGTCGGTCCCGAGGGGGGCTGGACCGACTATGAGACCGAACACCTGCTCGCGCGCGGCTTCCATCTCTTTTCATTGGGCGAGCGTGTCCTGCGATCCGACACCGCCTGCATCGCGCTGATTGCCGTGCTGGAGTGGTGTAAACGCAGAATACAGAACGTCGAACGCCCAACATCGAACCACTAGTCCCTGCTTTTGTGCATGTGCGGAGGATGGTTTCATGCTTCTGTTTTGTTCCTTTCGTACGCAAAACACAGTTGACACGTCCTCCTGATAAGGCGTATGCTGGCCTTACGTTTTACGTAGGAAGAGGTGTGTTCTCAACGGTGTGTCGGTTTTCCCGCGCTGACAGCAGGGGGAAGCCGGCCGTTGTTTGAGAGACACGCCCGCATATTTTGATTTTGCGCTTACGCGCATTAACGCTTCCCCAGAAGAAACCGCCAGTTTTCGTAGCGAAGCGAGATGCTCGGAGGTGCGCCGCTACGGCGCGCCTCCAGTCTCGTGTTTCGCTACGGGCGCCTGGCGGTTGCCTTCTGGGAGGCACGGGCTGGAGTCCGCGCCCTTTTTTGCGCGGGGCACTTAGAGGCGGATTTCAAAGGAGGTTGCGGATGGAACGGGGAAAGGCTCGGATGTGGAATTTGACTGATGATTTTGCGCTTGGGGGGTGGCTGTGAGCGCGCCCGGCATGCATTGGCAGACACTCCTCGTGCTGGCTTTCTGCGTCGCGTGGATTGCCGCCGTTTGTCACGAACGCCAGACCTTCAAGCGTCTCGCATCTGCCATTGCGGGCGTGTGGGCGTCTTGGCCGCCCGTGTTGCGCGCTCTTGCCGCCGCTTTCCTGGTATGCTGCACGCTGGACGCGCAGAAGTCGGGCGGCACGAACCAGACGGCAGGGGCCAGCGCCGGCGGTGCGGCGGGAGCCCCGGCTGCCGCGCCGTCGGCCCCGTCGAACCAAACGTCTGGCGGCGCTGCCGCCA
>DUPH01000282.1 GCA_012838435.1 Lentisphaerota bacterium
CGCAAAAGTGCGTTGTCGACAACACAGTCGCGAGGTCGGAATCGGAGGCTTGCGTTTACGGATGGCCTCCGGCTGGCTCGGGGGATTGTTGGTCGTTGCACTGGCCGCTTCAGCGGTTGCGCAGGCGCCGTCCGCTGTGAAGGCGCGCCCGGCTTGGAATGTGGCGGAGGCTACGGCGCGGCTGATCGTTACAAAAGAACAGGATGATTTCTTTTTAACGCGCCTGCCGGCGCGGACCGGTGATAAGCCGGTGGCTGCGGTACGCGCGTTTGTTTTGACCAACGAGGTGATGACGCGGGTAGTCTGGTCGGACGAGAGTCAGGTGACCGTGATGGTTGACGTGCGCGACGCCAAGCGCGGGCAGTTGGTCAAGATTTATGCGGTGCCGGGCGACAAGCGGGCCGAGCCGGGGCCCTCCACCCTTGTGGACCCGACGCCGTTGCGCGGGCGCGCCCAGCGTACGGCGGGCATGGACCTGCCGCGCTCGTTGGCGGACGTGCAGATGTTGGAGACACGCGTCGATGGCCGTCCGATCTGGTTCACGGTGAGCGATTCGAGCAAACTGCCCACCACCTTCAAGGATTGGTATCGCGGTGATTGGACGCGCAAGAACCACTTGGTTGACCTGCAGACGTGGCTGGTGATTCCCGTTGCCGGCCGTTACCGCTTCGGTTTGGCCGGTGTGGCATCAGCCTGGCTGCTGATCGACGGCCGCCCGGTCTTGGAGCATCCGGCGCACCAGCCGTACGACAAATGGACCTCCGGCGAGGATGTGCTGCTTGAGCCCGGTCTGCGCCGCTTGCAGGTGCGTACGGTCTGCCGTCAGGAGATCGACACCGGGCTCGCCTGGAAACGCGCAGATGAGCCGGGCGCGGCAACCAACATGGTCATGCTGACCGGCGGCGACTTACGCGAAGGCCGCTGGGAAACGCTCGACCGCATCGTACATCCCTTCGCGACCGCCGAGAGCGGCGCCGCGTATCGTTTTGCGGGCGTCGACGAGGTGTTCGTGCCTTTCACGCTCAAGGACGGTTCATCCTGCTGGGGCACGAATCATGTTGCGCGTTGGCATGTGCGCGGGGGACAAGAATTGGGAAGCGGCGTGACGGTGGCGACTGTCCTCAGAAAAAGCCAATTACCGGCCGGCGTGACGGTGACGGCTGCGGCGGCCAGCGGCGAGACGGCGAGTTATGAGGCTGTCTTGGCCTATGACGGTCCGGTGTGGTCCGAAGCCGAGGTGTCGACACGCATCACCGGTATCCCCGCTGCCTGTTACGTGGATGACCGGGTGCATCCGATCATCCGTGTCCGCACGACGGCCGCCGATGGTTTGCCGTATGATTTGGTTTGCGACTTTGAGTTTACCGACGGTTCGCGCACGAACCGCACCGACCAACTGGTGACGGACAGGGGCTGGGCGCGCGTCCATCTCAGCGAGATGGAGGCCGGGACGCTGGCGCGTCTCTCCTGGTCGCTGCGTCACCACGGTGTCGAGGTCAACCGCGGCGCGGCGCGTTTCCTGCG